>JABDPU010000203.1 GCA_013042625.1 Flavobacteriaceae bacterium
ACGGCCATAAATAACCAAATGAGAATGGCATAACCAAATCCCTTGATCTTGTTATCATTGGCCAAGCCAACATTAAATGCCAATGCTGTGAAAATGAAAGTCAGAAATGTGCCGGTAATCAGTAACATGCTGAAGTTCCAGATACTGCTGGATTGAAATAGGCCGTACATGGCAAATGGAATGCCCAGTCCGAGTACTAAACTCATGGCCAGGGAGCAGGACACACCAAGATACTGTCCCAGGAAAATAGACCTTCTTTTTAGGGGCTGGGCCAGCAACAGTTCGGTAAATTCTTTAGAATTGTAATAATACATGACACCGAAAATGGTTCCTATTAAAGGGACCAGGACAATAATTACATTCATCATGGTAATAATGGCCTTAGACAGATCATTATTCAGGAACAATAATACAATGCCCAATAGAAAATAGAATGCAAAGTAGATATAACTCCATCTGCTTCTCATGAGGTCGTAAAAACTGTATTTCAAGATTTTAAACATCTTCAACCGGCTTTAAAAGATGGGCAATGGCATGCTCGAGACTACTTTGGTTGCTATTCTTCTTTAATTCTTCCACACTGCCTTTGAAATAAATTTTCCCTTCCAATAAAAAAACAATTTCATCGGCTACCTCTTCTACGAAGCTCATAATATGAGAACTTACAAGGATGGTTTTGCCATTCTGTTTCTCTTTGTCAATCAGTTCTTTTAAGGTGATCAGTGCGTTTGGGTCAAGGCCTGTAGTAGGCTCATCCAGGATAATCAGCGGACTGTCGAACATAAAGGTTAGTAAGATATTCACCTTTTGCTTGGTACCTCCTGACAGATCTCCCAGTCGCTTATCCAGGAATGGTTCCAACTCAAACTTTTCAATTATAGTTTGATCATCCGCCGGTTCTGGCCGAAGATCTTTTATCATCCTGATCAATTCCTTCACCTTAAGGTTGGGAGGGAAGTTAGCGATCTGAGGCAGATAGTCGATGTCTTTTCTGTAAATCGCATTTTTCTTAATGTCTGTCCCATCGACCATAATCAAGCCTTTGTTGGGAATTACCATTCCAAGCACACATTTAATAAGAGTCGTCTTTCCGGATCCATTTGGACCAAGAATAGCAAAAATCCCTTTCTTACTGATTTCAAGGTCAATCCCTGTCAGCACCTCATTCTTTCTATACCGTTTATGCAGATCTTTTATACTTACCATTCAACACGTTTAATCAATGGGTTTTCATCCACAAGGTTATCCGGGGTGAAAACCGGTGATACCTTCTCAGAAAAGTCGATAATGTCAACAAACAAACTCCGCATTAAAACAATGGTTTCCGGCGTTCGATTTACAACATAAGAAAATAGTTTGACCGGACGGAAGGGCACATCACCGATGCCGTTTTTATCGAGATCATAGCCTGAATAATTGGTCCAATAATTTTGGTCAAATCGATTGTCATTGATCTTACTGTTATAGGACACATCGAATGAGTTATAGAGGAAGTTGTTTTCAGAAAAGGTATTCGAATAACAGGCACCTCTCACCTTAACAGCCCAGCCATTATTCTGAAAGTTATTATTCTTGTATAGTATACGGTTCGATCCTTCAACATTTATGGCGATGGTGTTTTCAATAAAATCATTCATCATAATCTCGGCATCGTTGATTTCCTTCAGCAGTAAACCATAAGAGGCACTTCCCCAGTTCTTTTTAAAAGTATTTCTGAGCATGGATATATGTTTTGAAAACATAACTGCTACTCCCGAACCGTTATTCTCGAATATGTTATCTGTATAGGTATCCCGGTTTGAAAACATAAAATGCAAACCATACCTAAGATTGTTTTTGCTGATATTATTTATGATTTGAGAATCATCTGCAAATTCAAGATAAATACCATCCCTCAATCCGCTGACCTCATTATTCCGGATCTCCATATGATGGCTGTACCACAGATGAAGGCCATTACCAGAGTTGTGCTCATCCTTAGCCTGACCGTAAATTTTATTGTTTGTAATAATTCCATGGCTGGATTTTTCAATATAAATACCGAAGAAGAGCTCTTCGAGGATCAGGTTTTTAATTTCAAAATTTTTACTTTTTCTAACCCTTAGTCCAGCAAAGTCTTCGGTATAGCTAATTCCCACATTTATAATCTTGAGGCCGTCGATTGTAACGCCATCTGATGTAATGGTGAGGATTTCACCCTTTTTCTCTCCGTCAATCACCGGATAATCTTTACCGATCAGGCTCAAAGGCTTATCAACGTTTATATCGAATTCCCTGTAGTGCCCAGACTCGATTAAAATAGTGTCATTGGGATTAGCCGATTCAATCGCGTCTTTTATTGAAGATATTGTGCAGTCTTCACATACCCTGATCTGTTCGGCCCAAATCGAATGTTCGATTAGACAAATAACCAAGAGCGATATGTAAATTTTGTATCTCATTAGATCAGTCCGCCTGATCTTGCACTGAATCCTGTAAACACGAAAAGTAAGGCAATTAGTGTTACCAGGAGTATATGCCAAGACAAGGTATTGATATTTCTTTTAGGGATTAGGAAAAACCTGGCATGAACCGCCAGGATGATAGTCAGAATAAGCAGAATAAATTTGATAAAAATATGCCTGGTGTAATGATCGTTAAGGGCAAATTCGAGGAATTGCGGACAATAATGAAAGCTCAGAATAATTCCTGTTATCAGTAATAACAGAAGGGATGGAATCCCGATGCGTTCATAGCGGGATTCGAAACTTTCAATGATTGTGAAGTCTTGTTTTTTAATTGCAGGGGGTAAAAATCCGATTGACAGGATCAGGTGACCTCCGGCCCAGACTGTAGCGCAAATAAGATGAATAAAGATTACAATTTTGATAAATAACATCCCTGAATTATTGAATTTTCTTTATCACTTTACAAGGACAAACTTCGAATCTTCTTCTGCCTCAACCCAATGTGTAATATTTTTATCAAAATGGATGGTCTGTTGGCTGGAAAGATCATAGGTTTCATCCCCAATGTGAAACTTAATTCTGCCTTCCAGCATGATTAACTGAGCATCCCGGTTGGCTACATGAGAGGGTATTTTAGCACCACCTTCGAGGGTTATCAAAACGATTTCATAGGCTTCATGTTCAGCCAGCTTCTTAACCGTTATTCCCTCAAAGCCTGTATCTTTAATTGTATTGAATAATTGCGTCATATTGAGATTATTGATTAAATCGGTTTATGAGTTCATTCCAATCGTATAATTCACCTCCCTTTTCATTTTGAATTCGCTTAGCTTCGGCTTTATCAGCGAAAGCTGAAAGGAAGGCGCCCATAGGGCTGGGTATATTTTCACTGATCAGGAAAGTTGCCTCTCGGGCGTTTATAAGGGCTTCAGAATTATTTAATTCGTTACAGAGATATAGTGCGATCTTATCCTTTTCAAAATTACGATCGAAATTTATCATGCATTCAATGGCATCGAACTTGTAAACCTTTCCTTTTTTGGTGACCACCTCTGCGGCATGAACCTTATCGACAATGGTCATCCTACAGAAATGGCAACTATCGGTTCCGTATTCAATAGGAACAGGAGCAACCTCACAGTTAAAGAGAACTATTAAGGAAGTAAATAATAGGATTTGTTTTAGTGTTTTCATTCGTTCAGTTGATATTCAGAATGCCATCATTGTTCAATTTTCCTTTCCTTTTTCCCTTTGAAGTATGCCAGAAATGAGGCCAGCATACCAAGGCCTAAAAAATAAGCGCCTAATTGAGGGTAGGAATGAGCAGTAAAGTTCAAGATGTCTTTTGAGCCGAATAAAGGAGGCTGAAAGCCCATTATGGTTCCATCGGGATTGGTGAACTTCATTATGGCTTTTGGATCGAGATCGTTACCATAGTCATGCTCCCAGAGGTAAAAATCATACAGTCCGGCACAACTTAAAGCGACCATCATAATAAACCAGGCAAGGAACCATTTGTGATTTCCCCAGATACCTATAATTAACCCGATGATTGAGGTGATAATTATACCTATTGGGAAGATTTTGAATTCGGGGATGGCCTCCGGAATATATTTCATGCCAACATAATGATTCATGATATTGATATTCTTGATATCATGAGGATTGGCATCGGCAAAATCATTGATATAAATATACATGCCGAGTGGAGTAGGGTACTGTGGCGCTTCCAGGGTGATTTTCCATAGTGGAAAAAGGAATAATGCAAGTGGTAACAAAGCACCGATGATCATGATTATGTTTGACTTTTTCATCTTTTATTTAATTGAAGCTAATAAAAAGGCGAGGGCGATATCCACCCTCGCCAATTAAGGAAAATAAACACTAAAACAAAATTCTCCTCAAGAGATTATTACTCGCCTAATGACCAACTGAGTTCAATATTTGAGTTACTTGGGGATACTCTTATATAGCCCTGCATCTCCTGGTGAAGAGCAGAACAGAAATCTGTACAATAGAATGGCCACACTCCAACCCGTTTAGGTTCCCACGTTAATGTCTTTGTTTGACCAGGCATAATTAAAACTTCTGAATTGTTAGCGCCAATCATCGCAAATCCATGTGGAACATCAAAATCCTGCTCGTGATTGGTTATATGGAAAAAGACCTTATCACCCACCTTTATACCCTCAATATTGTCTGGAGTAAAATGGCTTCTTATCATGGCCATGTAAACATGTACTTCATTTCCATTGCGCTCTACTCGGGCATCTCCAGGCGTAGGGGTAACATACTTATGTTTGTTTTCTTCAAGCTTGTAAATTTTTGTGGATTTAGGAGCTAAAAGTTCTGCAGGACAACCTGCCGCATAGTGAGGCTCACCATGTGTTGGAAAATCAGATAACAGCTCCATTTTTTCTCCTGAAATGTCATAGAGTTGAGCAGAGTGTTCTAATTCCGGACCTGTGGGTAAATATCGATCTTTTGTGATTTTATTCATTGCCACAACATACTTGCCAAAAGGTTTTCTTGAGTTACCACCTGGAATCATCAAATGTCCTACTGAATAAAATGTAGGCTTTCTGTCAAGAACTTCCCATGTACCGAGTTTCCACTTCACAACCTCAGAGGAGATAAAGAAGGTCGTATACGCATTACCATTTGCATCAAATTCAGTGTGTAATGGTCCTAAACCACCACTTTTTACACTTCCGGCATTAATGGCTTCAAAATCTAAAACAGGAATGCCATAAGCATCAGCACTAAATTTCTCATTTTCGATGGCATCCATCATTTTTGTGAATGAATGAACCGTAACATCAGCCGACAATTTACCGCTACCTACAATATATTCACCAGATGGATCAACATCGCAACCATGGGGTGATTTTGGGGTGGGTAAGAAATAAATAGCCCCAGCAACGTCAGCAGGATCTACAGTCAGGACTTCATTGATGGTTGTAGAGGTTGCAGTATGCGTTTCTTCGTCATATACATTATGCATATATGATGTTGGCATTTTCGTGCCACCACCGTTTGCTACGAACTCCTCGATTTTTTTCCAGTTAACAGCGGCGATAAAGTCTTTATCATTCTGGGATGCATTTACTTCCAGGAGTGTATTAGCTTCTTCGGTATTATAAGTAGTAAAGAAGAACCATCCATGAGAATTCCCACGTCCTGGATGCGCCTTGTCATAATCAAAACCAGGCATCAGAACCTGAAAGGCCAGACTCATTCTTCCTGTTTCAGGATCGACTTTATAAAAAGTCAAAGCACCTTTGAAGTTTCCCTTTTTGTCTTTTATAGACATGTCTCTTTGAGGTACAGGAACAGCAAATCGTGTTCCAGCCACCACATACTCCGTGTTTTCAGTCACATAGGATGAACTGTGGTTTCCTGCGCAGTTCGGCACTTCGATGATCTCTGATGTCTCAAAGGTAGACAAATCAATTCTGGCAATTCGAGGGGTATTGTTTCCGTTTACGAAAATCCAACGTCCGTCTAACTCACCATTGGTTTGTGAAATGTCAGGATGGTGTAAGTCATCCCAGGGTACAAATCCGAATGAAGTGTTCAACAAAGGTTTTGTTTCCTCAGAATACCCATATCCAGAAGTTGGGAATTGAGAGAACACAGGAATTTCCTTAAACATTCTTCCTGATGGCAATCCATAGACAGTTAAATTACCGCTATAACCACCAGAAAGAAAGGCATAGAAATCATCCTGTTCACCAGGGGCTACATAAACCTTTTCAGCTGCGCTTGAACCAAGGGCCCCGTTCGATTGAGAATTAGAATTATTACAGCCTGTTATTAATAGGACTGCAAAAGTGATTCCGAAGAATCGAGTGAGAATATGTTTCATTATATTGGTTTTAGTTTTAATTATTCTTCCGGTAGAATGACCTTGTCAACAACATGTACAATACCATTCCCTGCGGGAACGCTGGCAAGAATCTTAGCGCCGCCTACAAAGACGTCGTCGCCTTTAACTTCCACAGGTACATAACCATTACTGGCCTGCCCCAATTTTTTGAACTTCTTTAAAAAATCTTTGGAATAATTTCCAGGTGTCACATGATGCTTAAGTATGTGAGCCAGTTGATCCTTGTTTTCAGGCTTGAGAAGATTGTCAACAGTGCCTTCCGGCAGCGCATCAAAAGCAGCATTTACAGGGGCAAATACCATTAGGGGACCTGCATTAACAAGAGCGTTTTCCAACTCAGCCGCTTGTACAGCCGCCACTAAGGTGGAATGGTCTTTAGAGCCAATAGCTATTTGTAAAACGTTGGGTTTGCCAACGTCGTCCTTAATGAATGCCTGACCTGATTTTTCTGTTTTTTGTTCAGTTGGAGCTTCATTCGATTGATTTTGAGTATCGGCCTCATTCTTGCACCCCATAAAGAGTATAAGGACAAATAGACCAATAATCCATTTGAGATTTGTTTTCATTAGAGTTTATTTTAATGTTCTGAAGTATTCGAGTACAGCCCTGGCATCCTCCTCGCTTAAATTTTGATTAGCCATTGGAGAGCCATTGAATTCGATTAATAAGGCTTTCGCTAAGGGGTCATTTCGCGTCATGCCTTCAGGATCAAGAATCATGTTCATAATCCATTCCGGTGTGCGTCTTTCGGTAATACCATTTGGTGGAGGCCCGATAAATTTCTTGCCTACTTTATGACAGGCTGTACACATTTTATTAAAGACATCGGCACCATGGGTTGCCATGGTATTATCGATTGTATCAGGGATATCAACGGAAGAAATGGGTCCGACACCTTTATTTTTCAAATCTACCGTTGCAGAGGCCAAAACCTTGGTGTCGGTGGTTTTTTTGACCTCTACCTTATCTTTCTTTAGTTTAACTGATGCTTTTTCTTCCTTAGGGTTTTCCTTTCCACCACAACTAATGAAAAAAAAGCCCAATAGCAGGACTATAAGTTTTAGTGTTGTTCTCATGTTTTTCCTATTAATTCATCAAAAATACGGTCAGAAGTATTGATAAAACATGATAAAAATCATATAAAAAGATAAAAAGGTCTTAAAATATTAAAATAAATTATTCTTATCTTTGAATCATGATTTCCAACTCATCAAAATATACTATAAAAGCGGTCTTATACCTGGGCCTAAATTCCAGCAAAGAGAAGAAAGTGACGGCCAGGGAAATAGCCGGCCCAGTAAAGGCTCCGCTTCCATATATATCCAAACTACTACAGGAACTTGTCAGGAGAGGATTGATATCATCCCAAAAGGGGCCAAAGGGAGGTTTTTACCTGAATGACAGTAATAGAAAATCATCACTAATGGAGATTGTCACAGCTATCGATGGCGAGATGCGTATTCAGGCCTGCGTGCTGGATTTAGAGAATTGTAATAACGAAAGGCCATGCCCGTTACACCATGCAATATATCCGGCAAAATCATTGATGATCGATTATTTGACCAATGAAACGGTAGATTCTTTCAGCGAAAAGTATGACTCTGTGAATGATTATTTTGAAACGTAATAAGATTTAGAAGAACACACGCACAAAAGGGATCCATGGTTCGGCATAAATACTTTTATCCTCATCGTATAATACATCGTACCTGATGCCGAAAATCACATTCCCTGTCCGGTAACCAGCCCCAAGAAATAAAGCTGAATACCAGTAATTATCATCTTCATTAGATACATATTGCGCATCGAAATTCCTATCAACATTCAGCTGTTCGAATTCTGCGGAAAGCTGAGCCTGAGGGATAACAGTAAAAAGCGTAATCAGGCTGCCACCCAAAATAGTTGATTTATAAAGATTCTCCCTTTTGTTGTATGTTAGGTTTAAACCCACTCCTGTAGCAACAAACGGATTGAATTCATATATAGCGGAGGGCGCTAAGGTTCCACTGAAAAAACCATCCCCAAAACTCAAGCCAATACCTCCCCCAAACCTCACGTTTTGCCAGAAATCGGAAGTTTTCTCCTGGTTGATTTGCTGGGAGAAGCCAATTAAACTTCCCAGAAAGAATAAAATGATAAAAACTCTTAATTTTTTCATAGTTACGCGATAGATATTCATGATCTTTTCAGCCTTGTTTATATGGCTTTATAAATATAGTAAAACCCCTTTGAGTTTTGCCAAAAGTTGTACTTTTGTAGATAATTTTTTGAAGGGTACAACCTGATCTATTACACCAATGGACAAGTATTCATTTCTTAACGCAGCCCATACGACTTACTTCGCAGAGTTGTACGATCAATACCTTAAAGATCCGGATTCTGTAGAACCGAGTTGGCGAGCATTTTTCCAGGGATATGACTTCGGATCTGAAGAATATGGTTTGTCGGGGGAATTGGTAGAAGGTGTTAGCATGCAGGTTCCTGAAAAAGTACAAAAGGAATTCCAGGTTGTTAAACTTATAGATGGTTACAGATCAAGAGGGCATTTGTTCACCCAGACAAATCCGGTGAGACAAAGAAGAAAATATGCACCAACCCTTGCCATAGAGAATTTCGGGTTATCGGAATCTGATCTGGATACAGTTTTTAATGCTGGTGAAATCCTCGGACTGGGCCTGCGAACATTGCGTGAAATTCGTGATCACCTCGAAAAGATCTATTGTGCTTCAATCGGGGTTGAATATATGTATATCCGCCAGCCGGAAGAAATAGACTGGATTCAGAGTCGCCTGAACATCAATGCCAATCACCCGAATTATTCCTTAGAGGAGAAGAAACACATCCTTAATAAACTCAGCCAGGCTGTTGCATTTGAAACATTTCTTCATACAAAATATGTCGGTCAGAAACGATTCTCCCTGGAAGGGGGTGAATCACTGATCCCGGCTTTGGATATTCTCATAGAAAAGGCGGCCAGCATGGGAGTTACCGAATTCGTTATGGGGATGGCGCACAGAGGACGGTTGAACACCTTAACCAACATTTTTGGGAAATCGGCAAAGGACATTTTCAGTGAATTTGACGGCAAGGATTACGAACAAGAGGTATTTGACGGAGATGTAAAGTATCATTTGGGTTGGACCAGTGATCGTGAAACAGACAGAGGAAAGAAAATTAATTTGACCATTGCGCCCAATCCGTCACATTTAGAAACTGTGGGTTCTGTTGTGGAGGGAATTGCAAGGGCAAAACAGGATAAGAACCATGTAAACAATGCGTCCGAAGTTCTTCCGATTGTTGTGCATGGTGATGCAGCCATCGCTGGACAAGGAATTGTCTATGAGGTGGTTCAAATGTCAAAACTCGATGGATACAAAACCAACGGAACCATCCATGTTGTGGTAAATAACCAGATCGGTTTTACCACAAATTACCTGGATGCCCGTTCCAGCACCTATTGCACAGATGTTGGTAAGGTAACGCTTTCTCCTGTGTTACATGTCAATGCAGATGATGTTGAGGCTGTGGTTCATGCCACCATTTTTGCACTTGATTTCAGAATGCAATTCAAGAGAGATGTGTTTATCGACTTGTTGGGTTACAGGAAATATGGGCATAATGAAGGAGATGAGCCGCGATTTACGCAGCCCATACTCTATAAAATGATTGCCAAGCACAAGAACCCGAGAGATATTTACTCAGAAAAACTAATCAATACGGGCATAATTGACGCTGACTATGTTAGAAAGATTGAGGCAGATTTTAAATCGCAGCTTGAGGAAGAACTTGAGGACTCAAGGAAAGAATCGAAAACGGTAATTACCGAGTTCATGGCGAAACAGTGGGAAGGTTTTATCACGGCCAATACCGAAGATATGATGAGCCCAATTGATACCACTTACCCCAGGGAAAAATTATCTCATATCACCGATGTGCTATCAACATTGCCATCAGATAAAAAATTCATCCGAAAAATCCAGAAACTCATTCAGTCAAGAAGGGCGATGTTTGATGAAGACCGTTTAGATTGGTCGATGGCTGAGCACCTGGCTTATGGAAGCCTCCTGCAGGAAGGTTACAATGTGCGCATTTCAGGACAGGATGTTGAACGCGGAACATTTTCTCATCGCCATGCGGTGGTAAAGGTAGAAGACAGTGAGGAGGAAGTAATCCTGCATACTAATATAAGCGAAGACCAGGGTGAATTCAATATTTACAACTCTCTCCTATCGGAATATGGAGTTGTAGGTTTCGATTATGGGTATGCTATGGCCAGTCCTAACACACTAACAATTTGGGAGGCACAGTTTGGAGATTTCAGTAATGGGGCGCAAATTATGTTAGACCAATACATTTCCTCGGGCGAGGATAAGTGGAAAACTCAGAATGGGTTAGTAATGCTATTGCCCCATGGTTATGAAGGACAGGGAGCTGAGCATAGCTCTGCCAGGATGGAAAGATATCTTCAGCTCTGTGCAAAGGATAATATGTATGTGGCCGATTGTACAACGCCTGCTAATATGTTCCACCTATTGCGCAGACAATTAAAAGCTAATTATCGAAAACCATTAATTGTTTTTACCCCGAAAAGTTTATTGAGACATCCAAAAGTGCTATCGACTGTAGATGAGTTTGCCAATGGTAGATTCCAAACGGTAATTGACGATAAAACAACTGAAGCGAAAGCGATTAAAACGTTGGTTTTTGTAACCGGTAAATTTTATTACGACCTGTTAGATGAGAAGGAGAAACTCAACAGGACTGATGTGGCATTGGTGAGAATAGAACAGCTTTTCCCATTGCCGGTAGATGAGATTCGTCAGGCCATTGCAAAATATGAAAATGCCGATGATATCGTTTGGGCACAGGAAGAACCTCGAAATATGGGAGCATATGGATTCATGATGATGCATTTAGAGGAAGCCAAAAATCTCAGGGCAGCGACTAGAAGAACATATAGCGCTCCTGCTGCCGGAAGCTCAACCCGATCTAAGAGAAGGCATCAGGAAGTAATCGATTATGTGTTCGATAAAACCAAAAACAATCAGTATTAAAGAAAATTAACGAATCATGATATTAGAGATGAAGGTGCCCTCGCCGGGCGAATCCATCACCGAAGTTGAAATAGCAGAATGGCTTGTTGAAGATGGTGATTATGTAGAAAAGGACCAGACCATTGCTGAGGTTGATAGTGATAAGGCAACCCTGGAGTTACCGGCTGAAGAAAGCGGAACCATTACTCTTAAGGCCGAGGTTGGAGATGCGGTTGATGTAGGCCAGGTGGTTTGTCTGATCGATACAAGTGCAGAACGTCCTGAAGGTGTTGTTTCTGAAACGAAAAAAGCGGAAGCATCAGTGGCAACATCTCCGGTTGAAGCCCCTGCCGAACCTCAGAAATCAACCTATGCGACCGGAACAGCGAGTCCGGCAGCAAAAAAAGTCCTTGCAGAGAAGGGGATTGATCCGTCACAGGTCAATGGGACCGGTAAGGATGGGAGGATAACCAAGGATGATGCAGTTAATGCTGTGCCTTCAATGGGAGAGCAGGTCAATGTTGAAGGTCGTGGTGTCACCCGATCTAAATTGTCTATGCTTAGGCGCAAAGTTGCTGAGCGTCTGGTTTCAGCGAAAAATGAAACGGCTATGTTAACCACCTTTAATGAGGTGGACATGTCTCCGATATTCGAATTAAGAAAAAAATATAAAGAAACATTTAAGGAGAAACATGGTGTAAGCCTTGGCTTTATGAGCTTCTTTACACTGGCAATTGTAAGAGCTTTAAAATTATTTCCTGCTGTTAACTCCATGATTGACGGTAAAGAGATGGTCACCTATGAATTTTGTGATATTAGTATTGCTGTTTCCGGTCCGAAAGGATTGATGGTTCCTGTTATTAGAAATGCCGAAAACCTATCATTCAAGGGAGTCGAATCTGAAGTTAAACGATTGGCCATACGAGCCAGGGAAGGACAAATCACAGTTGACGAAATGGCTGGCGGAACCTTTACCATCTCAAATGGAGGTGTCTTCGGAAGTATGTTATCAACACCGATAATCAATCCGCCTCAAAGTGGAATTCTGGGGATGCACAACATAGTTGAACGTCCTGTTGCCATTGAGGGGAAAGTGGAAATCAGGCCGATCATGTTTGTGGCTTTGTCTTATGACCACAGGATAATCGATGGACGTGAGTCTGTTGGTTTTCTGGTTGCAGTAAAAGAAGCTTTGGAAAATCCGGTTGAACTGCTGATGAACGATGACATTGAAAAGTCGCTGGAACTCTAATCCCTTAGTCAAAGCTTCATAAATTTCACGATATTTCTATAGCTTAATTTAACGATGGAGCAGAAATGCGGAAGACTCTGAATAATAAAATCCAGAGCCCTCCTTAATTCTCCCTAAGAACTAATTAATAGCTTAGTAAAGTTCTGCAATTATTGTTCATCAGGCAATACGTAACAACACGTATTTTTACAGTAAGTATTTTTGATTTTCCTTAGCCCAGATAAGAAGGCTGTTCTGCTGCTGGTCGAGGTTTAGCTTTTTAATGATATTACTCCTGTGCTTTTCAACTGTTCGGTAAGAAATAAAAAGCTCATCAGCTATCTCTTTTGTTGTCTTGTTCATAGCGATATGTTTCAATATTCGCTTTTCGGTATTTGTAAGACGTTCCAGGTCAATGATTGAAGACATCTCGACATGATCCATAAGATCTGGAGAAAAATAAGTTTCTCCCCGCTTCAGGGCTTCCAGGCAGTTTTCAATTTCGGCCAGTGCAAATTCCTTCAACATATATGCATCAATATTTAAAGCACGTGCCTGGTTTAACAAATTCCCATCCTTCTCGAAGGTGATAAGCACCACTTTGGTATCCAGAGATTGTTCTTTGACCAATTTTGCGATTTCAAGTCCGCTCAAATGCGGCATCCTGATATCTAAAATGGCCACTTCTGGTTCCAGTTTAAGAATATGCTTGAGTGCCGATTTACCGTCGGAAGCAGCCGCAAGGACAGCATGGCCGCGCTCAGTCAGGTAATCCTGCAATCCCTTGAGCACGAGCGGATGGTCATCTGCTATTACAATGCGTTGTGGCATATGTCAATTGGTTCTTAAGGAAGTTTAAGGTACAGATGTTTTTTGTTGTAATCGATAATTGCTTTCCCTTTTTTGAGAATGTCAGTCCCGATTATTCCATCAATCGGATCGATATCAAAATTATTCAAACCTGAATTAACATGGCTTAAATTAAACAATACGATGACCGTTTTCGATTGGGACCATTTACCGATTTTTAAAGCGTTTTTCTTTGACACCTGGGAATCCATATTTTCTGCTCCGGCCCCCGTAACTTTCACATCTTCATTATTATCGACCTCAAGTTTAAATAGTTTTGCATGTTCATCATGAACCAAGGTGTTTGAAGCTCCCGTATCCAAAATAAACTGCCCTTTTACACCATTAATAGTAGCCTTTAGAGCGAAGTGATTAGATTTCAATCGCTTTAATTTTATTTTGGTGTATTTGCGCTTTTTTAGAAAGTTATTCAATTTCATCTACAATTTTACTTCTGAGATTACGAAAGTATTAAATATTATCTTCGCGATAAAATCAAGAGCAAGGCTTACATTTGTCTTATGGTAATTACCGACACTCATACACATCTATATATCGAAGCCTTCGATCAGGATCGTGATGAAATGATTGAACGAGCCAGGTCCGAAGGTATACAGCGATTTTTTCTACCAGCCATTGATTCGTCCTACACCGAATCCATGCTGACGTTAAAAAATAGTTATCCTGAACATATGCACCTGATGATGGGATTACATCCGACACATGTTAAGCCCGACACCTACAAGGATGAGCTTGATCATGTGACCGAAATGCTGGCAACTGGAAAATTTGTAGCGGTTGGTGAGATCGGCATAGATCTATATTGGGACACCTCTACACTTGATATTCAAAAAGAAGCATTTCGGCACCAAATAGATTTGGCAAAAAAGTATAAACTCCCAATCGTCATTCATTCCAGGGAATCGTTTGATGAGATCTTCGATGTATTGGAACAAGAGGCAGGGGATGATCTATTTGGCATTTTTCATTGCTTTACCGGCTCCATCGATCAGGCCAGAAGGGCCGTCGGCCTGAATTTCAAACTGGGTATTGGAGGCGTGGTTACCTTTAAAAACGGAAAGATTGACCAATTCCTGGATAAAATAGGGTTGGAGCATATAGTACTTGAAACCGATTCTCCATATTTATCCCCGGTGCCGTTCAGGGGTAAACGAAATGAAAGTGCGTATATCATTCATGTATTGAATAAACTTTCGGATATTTATAGGATCTCGAAAGAAGAAATAGCAGCTGTTACAACTGCAAATAGCCAGGAGGTTTTCAATATTTAATTTATGCAGACTCCGAAAGTTCTCATTATTTATTCAGGCGGAACCATTGGAATGATAAAGGATTCCAATACCGGGGCCCTCAAGTCTTTCAATTTTGACCATCTGCTTGAGAAAATTCCCGAAATCAATTTGCTTGATTGTGCGGTTCATACCATTGCACTCGGCAATCCCATTGATTCATCTAATATGAATCCTGAATACTGGGTCCAAATAGCTGATTTGATCGAACAGAATTATAATGATTTTGAAGGATTTGTTGTCCTGCATGGAAGTGATACGATGAGTTATACAGCATCTGCATTGAGCTTTATGCTCGAAAACCTGGATAAGCCTGTGGTGCTTACCGGCTCCCAGTTGCCCATTGGAGATTTGAGAACCGATGCAAAAGAGAATCTTATCACTGCGGTACAGATTGCTTCCCTGCGCAAGGGGAACCATTCTCATATTCGTGAGGTCTGCCTGTATTTTGAATATAAATTGTACCGCGGAAACAGGACCACAAAGATAAATGCTGAGCATTTCCAGGCATTTGCATCCCTGAATTATCCGGAACTTGCAGAATCTGGGGTTCACCTGAAGGTTAACGACAGTTATTTATGGAAACCTGATCCTGAGGCAGTTCTTAATATACATCGAGACATGGAAAGCCGTATAGCATTAATCAAACTCTTTCCGGGAATTCATGCCGACTTACTTTCCTGTATGTTGTCATCTGCTGAATTGAAAGGAGTAGTTCTGGAAACTTTCGGTGCGGGTAATACCACCACCGAGGATTGGTTTATGGAAGTTGTTCAAAAGGTCATAGATAAGGGAATTCCGGTAATCAATGTTACTCAGTGTTCTGGAGGAGGTGTTATGATGGGGCGATATGAATCGAGCTCCAGGTTAATGGACATTGGTGTGATCACTGCAAGAGATATGACAACGGAAGCCGCTCTTACTAAACTGATGTATCTTCTTCCGAAAAAATTAGGGCAGGAGGAGTTTCGCAAAGTTTATGAGGAATCTCTTAGAGGGGAATTAACTTAAATTACGTCTAAAAAATTTTAGGCTTTAAACTTTTTTTTGTTATTTCATCGCCCATTATTTGAACAGAGAGGTGGCCGAGTGGTCGAAGGCGCACGCCTGGAAAGTGTGTATACGCCAAAAGCGTATCGAGGGTTCGAATCCCTTCCTCTCTGCAAAGGTTCAAAAATAGGTTATTGATTCTTTAAGTTTGATTCCATCCAGATCATTAACAATTTTTCTAAAGGGGAAAGACCTTTAAAATTATAATCTGATTTCTGAATTTTAAGGATAAAATTAAATTGGAGAAAAGCTGGGAAATATCCCATATTCTCTAGGATAATTTTATTTTTTAATATATTTTTTTTTATATCTTTAACGCTTTAACTAATAAAATTAAGATCACGAACAATGAAAAGATTATTTTCAATTTTTGCCATCGCTAGTCTAATGGCATTTGCACCCGTTAACGCATATACCAATGCGAACACTATTTCATTTGAAAGCACTGTGATTAGTGTTGCTCAAGATGATGCCGCTGACGACGCTGCAGAATCTTTAGGATTCCACCAGGAATTGAAGAAACGATTCATCGAGGGAGGACCTGGATTCATGGGAATTGTATTATTGTGTTTGATTCTTGGATTAGCAATCGCTATAGAAAGGATCATCTTCTTGAATTTATCAACAACCAACTCTAAGAAATTAGTTCAGGATGTAGAAGACGCATTGAATTCCGGCGGTGTTGAAGCTGCAAAAGAAGTTTGCAGAAACACCAAGGGCCCCGTTGCATCTATCTTCTATCAGGGATTAGATCGTACCGACGAAGGATTGGAGCAGGCTGAAAAAGCTGTTGTTGCCTACGGAGGAGTTCAAATGGGACAATTAGAAAAGAATGTATCCTGGATTTCACTCTTTATCGCTCTTGCGCCAATGCTTGGGTTCATGGGAACGGTAATCGGTATGATTACTGCCTTTGATAAGATTGAAGCTGCCGGTGATATGCAGCCATCTCTTGTTGCAGGTGGTATTAAGGTAGCACTTTTGACTACGGTATTTGGTTTGATCGTAGCGATTATTCTTCAGATTTTCTATAACTACATTATCGCAAAAATCGATGCAATCGTTAATGACATGGAGGATGCTTCCATATCATTGATGGATATTCTTGTTCGCAATAAGCAGAAATAATTTAAAACCAGATACATTATGAATTTTCACAAAATCATACGCATAGTAGCTGGTTTATTAGGATTGGCCGGAATCATATTTCTGGTTTTGCTAATCTCTAAAGGTGATGATGCGATTAAATCTGCCGCTGCTGCCGGAGATACATCAACTGTAGATCCAATGGCCTTTGTGGCATACATTACATTAGCCTTGATTCTGTTTTTTGTGTTGTTTTTCGTTCTGAAAGCACTCTTTACGAATACTGCAACCTTGAAAAAAACGTTAGTCAATGTAGGAGCCTTCCTTTTGCTCTTCCTTATCGCATACTTTGTATTCGCACAAGGTGTTGAAACACCTATGCGAGACGGTGAGTTACTGAGCGCAAGCGGTTCTAAAATGGTTGGCGCAGGGCTATACCTATTTTATTTCCTAATTGTCATAGCAGCCGTTCTTATGGTATTCTCTGGCGCCGGGAAATTTCTAAAAAAATAATATTATGGCTAAACGATCAGCACCCGAGGTTAATGCAGGCTCTATGGCCGATATTGCATTCCTACTGTTAATTTTCTTCCTGGTGACGACAACCATTGAGAAAGATTCGGGCATAAACCGAAAGCTTCCTCCAATGGAAGATTCTGAAGAGGATGTTATTATCAAGCAGAAGAATATTTTTACAGTATTGATAAACGGTAAGGATCAATTGCTGGTTGAGGATGATTTGATGGAAGTAAAGGATTTGAGAAAAGCCGCTATGGAATTCTTAGACAATAATGGCGACGGAAGTTGCAATTTTTGCCGAGGTAAAAAAGATCCGAGTTCATCTGATAATCCTGACAAGGCAATTATCTCTCTGAAGAATGAAAGAGAAACATCTTATGCCGCTTACATATCAGTTCAGAATGAACTTGTGGGCGCATATAATGAATTGAGAAACAGACGTGCCCTTGAAATTGGTGGAAGCAAAGGATTTCCGAATATGAATTTCGTTGAAATGCAGTCTAATTATAAAGATGCACGTTTTACTGGTAATAAGACTAAACTCAAAGAAGTAATTGACCAGATCAAGGTCGAATACCCTTTGAAGCTGTCTGAGGTTCAATAAATTTTAAACGCTAAAAGAAGCACTATGTCTAAATTTAAAAAGAAAAAGAGCGGTGATTTACCTGCCATTTCTACGGCCTCCTTACCAGATATTGTATTCATGCTATTATTCTTCTTCATGGTGGCCACGGTCATGCGTGAGAACACCCTGATGATCCAAAACAGCTTGCCTGTTGCCGATCAGATTGAGAAGTTGGATAAAAAGAATCCGATTAGTTATATCTATGCAGGAAAACCCAGCAGAGGTTATGAGAAATTCGGAACTGAAGCCAGGCTTCAACTAAATGACAAGTTTGCCGATGTGAATGAAATTACGGCTTTTGTCAATGCTGAACGCGCTGCACTTCGTGAAGAACTCATACCTTTCCTAACCATCTCTTTAAAAGTTGACAGAGATGCCAATATGGGAATTGTAGGGGATATCAAGCAGGAATTGAGAAAGGTTAATGCATTGAAGATAAATTACACAACAGGTAAGGGAGATGCACTAACCAACATAAACTAAATAATCTTAATTTGTTAATATATTAAAGGCATCCTCTTTGCAGGATGCCTTTTTTCTTTAAGCCCTTCGACCCATTCAGATCAAATGAAAACAGTTCTTAAAAAAAGCCTGGTAATATTAGTTCTTCTTCCATTGTTCGGATTGAGTCAAAATCAAGAACAATCGGAACGAACTGTAGATTCCCTTTACAGGGAAGACCAGTTGTATTTTGGGGTTACCTATAACCTGATCAGTTCCAAGCCTGAAGGCTTGTCGCAAACCGGTTTCTCAAGTGGATTTCATTTTGGTTTTATCAGGGACTTTCCACTCAATACCAAAAGGAATTTTGCAATTGGTTTAGGCCTGGGATTTTCAACGAATTCGATCAACCAGAACTTGCAGGTTCAGGAAGATGACGCCGGTGGATATAATTACGAACTCATCAGTACTGATCAGTTTACAAAGAACAAATATACCCTCAATCTTATTGAATTACCCCTGGAATTTCGCTGGCGAAGTTCAACCTATGACACCTATAAATTTTGGCGGGTTTATGCCGGATTTAAAGTTGGTTATGTTATCAGGTCTGTTGTAAAATATGAAGGGGACCCAAAGGACTTCAAACTCAAACAAATTGAAGACTTCAATGATTTCGAGTATGGCCTGACACTAAGTGCAGGCTATGATAAATTTAATGTCCATATCTATTACGGCCTGAATACAGTTTTCGACGGAAATTCAAGTCTGGACGGACAGCAAATTGACATGAGTACGGTTAAAATCGGACTGATGCTTTATATCCTATAGCCAATAATTAAGAGCGATTAGCTGGGGGATAATCCCAATAAGAAATCCAACCACTAATTCAATACCATTGTGAGCTTTTAAATGAATTCGCGAACTGGCTACCGCCCCGGAAATAACAAAAATCAGCGCAATCGAACCAATGATATTGATATGGAAATGAATTCCAAGGGCGATAAAAAACATGAGAACACCACCAACACCAATCATATGGATACTCGCTTTAAACTTCAGCAAAGCCAGTATTAAGCATGCCATAGATGAGCCTAATACACCTACAATAAAATAATAAGGTTCAATTAATTCATAATTAGGCAAAACACGGAGTATTACCAATAACAGAATAAGGCAATAAATAATTAGTGGAATTATACGCTCCTTAGTCGACCCGAGGTGAACCGAACTGATCCGTTTCATGGACTTCAGCAGGAAAAAAATCAGGATGGGAAGTAAAATCGTGAGTAGCACCAACGCGAAAATCTTGGCTTTGATTATTGGCGGTGGAATAAACCGTGGTGACTTAGAGAAATAAAACATCACCCCAACCAATGGCATAATCAAAGGATGAAAAATGTAGGAAATACTTCTTAGAATGAAATCCACATTAAATTTGTTTACGCAACCTGGCAACCGGGATGTCGAGTTGCTCTCTGTATTTGGCTACCGTTCTCCTCGCGATGGGATAACCTTTTTCTTTAAGAATCTTGGCAAGTTTCTCATCGGTAAGCGGCTTTCGCTTGTCCTCCTCTTCAATAACCGTTTCAAGAATGGTTTTGATTTCGCGAGTTGACACATCCTCACCTTCCACATTTTTCATGGACTCGCTAAAGAATTCCTTAATTAGTTTTGTACCATAAGGGGTATCAACATATTTACTATTGGCAACACGTGAAACCGTGGAAACATCCATGTTGATTTCATCAGCAATGTCCTTTAGGATCATGGGCTTTAATTTGCGCTCATCCCCTGAAAGAAAATAATCCTTCTGGTAATGCATTATGGCGCTCATAGTGATAAATAAAGTCTGCTGACGTTGTTTAATGGCTTCTATAAACCACTTGGCCGCATCAAGTTTCTGCTTGATAAATAATACCGCATCTTTTTGGGACCTCGATTTGTCTTTCGAAGCCTTATAACCCTTCAGCATATCACTATACTCCCTGGATATATGTAAATCGGGCGCATTTCTGCCGTTAAGAGTTAACTCCAATTCACCATCAACTATCCGAATCGTGAAATCCGGAACCACATGCTCAATGATCCTTGTGTTTCCTGAATAAGAACTTCCGGGTTTCGGATTTAGTCTTTCAATCTCATGTATAGCAGCTCTTAATTGCTCTTCGGAAATATTAAATTTCTGAATTAACTTCTTATAATGCTTTTTGGTAAACTGTTCGAAGGCTTTATTAATAATGGATATGGCCAGATCGGTAACTTCGTTTTTTGGCTTACGTTCTAACTGAATCAACAAACACTCCTGGAGATCACGCGAGCCTACACCGGCCGGATCAAGTTGTTGCACGATCCTTAATACGTTGAGGATTTTATCTTCAGTCGTATAAACGTTCTGTGTAAATGCCAGGTCGTCCAGAACATCGGCTATCGATCGACGAATGTATCCGGATTCATCAACACTTCCTACCAGAAACTCGGCAATTTGATGCGCTTCATCATCTAACCTGAAGGTATTCAATTGGGTTATTAAATGCTGAGTAAAGGAAGTTCCCGATGCATATGGAATACTCTTTTCATCGTCGTCAGAACTGTAATTGCTGACCCGAGTCCTGTAATCGGGGATCTCATCATCACTGAGATACTCATCTACATTGATGTCTTCAGCAGAAATTGATTCGGAATCCCCATACTCTTCGCCGTATTCGTCGAAATTGTCCTCGAAATCATCGCTGGTCTCCTTCCCGCTTTCCAAAGCAGGATTTTCCTCAAGCTCCTGTTTGATCCGTTGCTCGAATGCCAGGGTTGGCAGCTGAATCATCTTCATGAGCTGAATCTGCTGAGGCGATAATTTCTGCGATAATTTAAACTGTAGATACTGCTTAAGCATTCCTGTAATTGGGGTTTATAGTAAAAATAGAAAAAACAACCTAGAACGCATCATGCACCTCGATTGTTTCGATAAAAACCCTGCTCTCAACATCAAAATTCTGCATTCAGCGGAGTTCTGGGGTAAGGGATGACGTCCCTGATATTGCCCATTCCTGTGACAAACATAACCAATCGTTCGAAACCTAGTCCAAAACCAGAATGTATTGCCGTACCAAAACGTCTTAAATCAAGATACCACCATAGTTCCTCCTCCGGAATGTCTAAGGCCGCCATTTTCTCCTTTAATACTTCAAGGCGCTCTTCCCGCTGACTTCCTCCTACAATTTCCCCTATCCCCGGAAACAATATATCCATAGCCCTCACCGTATTGCCATCCTCATTCAGGCGCATGTAAAAGGCTTTTATATTCGCCGGGTAATCAAATAGGATGACCGGACGCTTAAAATGTTTTTCAACCAGGTAACGCTCGTGCTCACTCTGAAGATCTGCACCCCATTCATCAATGAGGTAGGTGAATTTCTTCTTTTTATTGGGTTTTGAATTCCTCAGGATGTCAATCGCTTCTGTATAGGTCACACGAACAAACTGATTATCAATTACGAATCGCAATTTATCAGTCAGGGTCATGGGACTTCGTTCGATCTGAGGTTTGGACTTATCCTCCTGAATCAGTCGTTGCTCCAGGAATGCCAAATCATCGGCATTATGTTTCAAAATGTATTGTACAACATATTTCAGAAAGTCCTCGGCCAGATCCATGTTTCCTGCCAGGTCCATAAATGCAACCTCAGGTTCTATCATCCAGAACTCGGCAAGATGACGTGACGTATTGCTGTTTTCGGCCCTGAAGGTCGGTCCGAATGTATAGACCTTTCCAAGCGACATGGCATAGGTTTCGGCTTCAAGCTGTCCGGACACAGTCAGGTTGCTTTCCTTTCCAAAGAAATCTTCATTATAATCTACCTCTCCTTGATCATTCAGCGGCGGATCTTTAGGATCTAATGTAGATACTCTGAACATTTCACCGGCGCCTTCTGCATCACTGCCTGTAATAATAGGTGTATGCATATAATAATATCCATTCTTATTAAAATAATCATGGATCGCAAATGCCAGAGAAGATCGAACCCGCATCACAGCACCAAAGGTGTTGGTACGTGTCCGTAAATGTGCATTCTCTCTCAGAAACTCTAAAGAATGCTTCTTGGGTTGAATCGGATAAGTTTCAGGATCGGAATCACCCAGGATTTCAATCGATTCAACCTGCACTTCAACCGCCTGGCCACCGCCCTGGCTTTCCACCAAAGGACCCTTCACATGAACGGCCGCACCTGTTGTAATGCGTTTCAAAAGAGATTCATCGGTATTTTCAAAATCGACTACACATTGGATACTTTTGATGGTTGAACCATCATTAAGCGCAATAAAACGTTTGGCTCTGAATGTCCTTACCCAGCCCTTTAATTCTACATCTTCATTTAAGGGTTGTGAGACTAATAAATCTTGTACACTTCTAAGCTGCATACTCGTATTGAATTAGGTGTCAAATATAACGCATTCGACTCTATTATTTATCGTTGTCTGAGTCTTCTTCAGGAATGATCCTGAAGTTTGGTTCCTTAAGAACTTCTTTGTTGGCAATGCTTCGCTCGAGAGATAATAACAGGGATGGCAAGAGTATTAAATTGGCTAACATCGCAAAGAGTAATGTTGCTGAAACCAGCGCGCCAAGAGCTACCGTTCCGCCAAAATTTGAAATTATAAAAACCGAGAAACCGAAGAACAGAACGATAGAAGTATAGAACATACTTACTCCTGTTTCTCTTAGAGCTGCATAAACCGATTTCCTGATTTTCCAATGATTCGCCTGAAGTTCCTGCCTGTACTTGGCAAGGAAATGGATGGTATCATCTACAGATATTCCAAAGGCAATACTAAAAACCAATATGGTTGAAGGTTTAATTGGGACACCGAGATATCCCATCAGGCCTGCCGTGACCAATAAGGGTAAAATATTTGGCACCAGTGAAACAATTATCATCCTGAATGATCTGAACATATAGGCCATGAACAAGGAGATTAAGAGTATAGCCAAAGACAATGAGAGGATGAGGTTCTTGACCAGGTAGCGCGTTCCTTTTTGAAATAAGTAGGCTTTACCGGTCATTGTTACTTCATAATTCTTGGCTGGAAATACCTTGTTGATTTTTTCTTTAAGGCGCTCCTCGATACTCTCCATTTTCTCAATTTCAATGTCCTTCATAAAGGTTGTAATCCGGGCATACTGGCCTGTACTGTCAACGAAATTCTTAAGCAATTCAACCTCAGCAGAGGATTTTTTGGCATAAGACAGTATGAAGCTGTTTTCCTGAGAGGTTGGCAATTGATAATATTTTGGATTCCCGTTATAATAAGCCTGTTTCGAATATTTCACTAAACTGACAACTGAAACAGGCCTCGATAAGGCTTCGATTTCACCCATTTCCTCTTCCAACTGGTTCATGCGTTTCAGGGTGGCTAGTTTCATGACGCCTTTCTTCCTTTTGGTATCTACCAGGAATTCAAGTGGCATTATTCCTTTAAACTCTTGTTCAAAAAACCGTATGTCCTTAAAGAATTGCGATTTCTTGGGCATATCTTCAATAAGACTTCCTGAAATGCGTATTTGATAAATTCCAATTATACTGGTGATGAGTAGGATAAGTGAGGTGATATAAATTGTGATTTTGCGGTGCTTTACCACGTGTTCCATCCAGTCAACAAATCCATTGATCCATTTTTTATTGAGATGCCTGAGGTGCTTGTCCTTGGGAATAGGCATAAAGCTGTATATAATGGGAATGCTCAAAAGACAAATCAAAAAGATAGCCAGGATGCTTAGTGAAGCCACGGTTCCGAATTCCTGTAACAAAGTACTTTTCGTAAAAATGAAGGTAGCAAAACCTGACGCGGTTGTCACATTGGTCATTAAAGTGGCATTCCCGATTTTGGTGATCACACGCTGAAGGGATTTAGCCATATTCCCATGTTTCCTGACCTCATGCTGATACTTATTGATCAGAAATATGCAGTTGGGGATTCCAATCACAATTATAAGGGGAGGGATCAATGCTGTTAAAACTGTGATTTCGTATTCGAACCAACCCAGTATTCCAAAGGTCCACATCACTCCGATAATCACTACGATCATCGAAATAAAGGTTGCCCTGAATGATCTGAAAAAGAAAAAGAAAATTAAAGAAGTCACCAATAAGGCCGCAGTGATGAATTTCCCGATCTCACTTATAATGAGTTGTGAATTTAATGTCCTGATATAAGGCATACCAGAAATCCTGACGTCCAGACCGGTTTGTTTTTCAAATTGCTCGATCTGATCTGTAAAAGCACCGAGGATAAAATCTTTTCGTTCCGAGGTATTGACTATCCCTTTTTTCAGATAGATCGCAGTTCTGACGGTACCGGTTTCCGAATTATAAAGGAACTCTTCATAAAAGGGATAGTTACTGAACAATTGCTCCTTCAGCGATTCGAGTTCGGCCTGACTTTTAATGCTGTCCTCAATTATGGGGTGTAGGTCAAATCGTTGCTCGCGCTGATTTTTGACCAGGTTTTGTAAGCGGTTCAATGAAACCACCGATTCCACCTCATCAAATCCGATAAAACTTTCGGAAAATTTCGTCCAGGCGTTAAATTTATCAACGGTGAACAGGCTACTGTCTTTAATGCCAACTACAATAAGATTTCCTTCCTCTCCGAAGGTGTTCAAAAAACTTTGGTAATCTAAATTGACGGGATGCTCATCGGGAAGAAGGTTGGCTTCAGTATAGGTAAACCGCATTTTCTCCCACTGGGTACTTATGGCGATTGTGGCGGCTATTAATAGCAGCATTATCAAGATTCGATTCCGTAGAATAAGTCTTGCAATAGTCTCCCAAAAACCTACTGAAAATAGCTTCGCCATTGAACTGATTAACGTGCGCAAAGGTAGGAAAACCAAGACATAAAGGCCGCATTATGTCATGAATATTGCACTTAATTCAAGCTGAGTTTAAAAGTAAACTTGAATGCAATATTATCTTCAAATTTTGGGAGGTGGTAGGCCCCATAACGATATGCAAAACTAAGTCCGAATCCGAATAATAATTTATTGAGTTCAATTCCTGATTCGGTAAAACCTTTTTCAAGGGTCCCAAAACTGATATTTTCGTGTCTTTCTGTATCATCAAAATCTCCAACGGCAATCTTGGTTAAAAGAACTAATTCGGGTTTAAATGTTGGAGAGATCTCGAATGCTTTCAAACGGTGCCTAAAGACCAGGGAGGCAAATCTTTCAGAGAAGAATTCATTGAAATACATGGTTTCAAAACTGTTAATACCCGCCACCGAAAACCGGTTCATAATGGTTTCCTTATTCACATTATTCGGATAGGCATGATATGCATATTGTAAGGGGACGTCACCGTTTACAATTCCAGCGGAGAGGATTATTTCGGTTTGGGCAGTATTAACATGATCAAATTGTTGAATCGCCCTGAAATCGAATTTGGAAAAACTAAGATCACCTTGAAACACATCCCTGAATGCCTTGGTATATTGAAAGGAGAAGTTAGGATAAGCTCTCCGGGTTTCCCTGATGCTTCGGTTGATATATTCGAATGTACTAAATGGACTCCATTGAGCAGTGAACCTAAATGTTGAAACATCATACTCATCAAAGGCGTCGCCATTTGGTAACCGATACAGGTAATCATAGGTTGTGCGGATGTTTCTCAGGGCAAATTCTGTTTCTGCCGCAACATTATAAAACAGTTGATGTTCGATATTGAGCCTTTTCGTAATATGTTTATGAAACAGGTCGATGTTTAATAAACGGGGCTCGAAGAGTTGAAAGAGTCGTTTATCGGTAAGGAATCCAAAGCTACCTGTTTCCTCCAGGTC
>JABDPU010000209.1 GCA_013042625.1 Flavobacteriaceae bacterium
CAAACGTTAAAAAATTCTATGACCTGGGAGGGCGCTATATGTCACTTGCGCACAATGGCCACAGTCAATTATCGGATAGCAATACTGGCGAGGAAAATGATGAATGGCTTCATAATGGTTTAAGTGATCTGGGAAAAGAAGTCATAGCTGAAATGAACAAATACGGCATGCTGGTTGATATTTCGCATCCGTCGAAGGAAGCGATTCGTCAAATGATAGAAATAAGCAAGGCTCCAGTCATTGCATCCCACTCTTCAGCAAGGGCGCTTTGCGACCATTCCAGGAACCTTGATGATGAACAGCTGGGCTGGATCAAAGACAATGGCGGGGTTGTCCAGACGGTTGCCTTTGAGGCCTATGTCAATAAGGAAAAAAGCGATACCCGAACAGCACGAATGAGAGAAATACAAGCCACCATAGCAGACTCTATGGGCGTTCGTTGGTTTAATTCATTCAAGGAATTCAGAGAGTCCGACCTAAGCCCTGAAGAGCGTGCTCAATGGTTTGAGAGTTATACGAAAATCAGCAATAAATCCAGGGAAATGGCTGAAACTATAGAGGGTTTTCCTGAAAGAGTTACGGTTTCAGACTTTGTTGATCACATCGATTATCTCGTTGAGAAAATTGGGTTGGAACATGTTGGCATCAGCAGTGATTTTGATGGCGGCGGAGGTATTGAAGGCTGGCAGGATGCTTCGGAAACTATGAACGTTACCGTTGAACTGGTTCGACGTGGTTACAACGAAAAGGAAATCGCCGACTTGTGGGGAGGAAATCTCCTAAGGGTACTGGATGAAGCCCAGGCTGTTGCAAAGGAGCTTCAAACCAAATAAAAAAAACCACGCCGGAGCGTGGTTTCTTCTTTTACGAAATTTCAATAGTCTTTATTGGTTTCTTTATTTCTTCTTTCTTCGGAAGATTCAGAACCAGGACACCATCGGTATAAGTTGCGCTGATCTTTTCAAAATCAAGTGTTTCGGGCAGTTCAAACGATCGCTTAAAGGATTGGAATCCAAATTCCTTTCGTGTATAGTTATCTTCCTTTTCTTCTTTCTCTGTCTTAGTTTCAGCCGAAATCGTTAAAACCGATTCGTTAAGGTCGATATTAAAATCAGATTTTTTCATGCCGGGAACGGCAAGTTCAATATTCAGCTCTGAATCTGTTTCCCTGATATTTACTGCCGGCATGCTCCTTCCACCGAAGACGTCCAGTTCGTGTCCAACACCTTCATTGAAAAATTCATCGAATAAACCCGAGAATGTTGGAAAAGTAGTTAATCCATAAGCTCTCCGGTTTCTATCTTTTTGTGATTTAGGAATTAGTCCTGTCATAATATTCAATTTTAGTTAAACTCAAATTTTGTAATCATCCGGGCAAAAAGAATACCAAGCAGAAATCACTGAAAATTTAGCAGGTTTAATGACAAAATTTCAGTCTACAGCACTAATTAGCAAGACATTACGACAGGAAATGGAATATAAATAGCTCTGAACCGAATTGGAATGATCTCACTAATATGCGAGTAATTCAAGAAGTGCCTCTTCAAACCTTGCTTTTGGCAGAAACTGTTCTTCCAGGGAAGCTGCGAACGGAACCGGGGTATCTAAACTCCCAACTCGTTTAACCGGGGCGTCCAGGAATTCAAAGCAGTTTTCCATGATCATGGCTGAGATATCACTGGCAACCCCTCCAAATAGTGTGTCTTCCTGGAGTACTATTGCCTTTCCGGTTTTCTTCACTGAATCAAAAATAGCTTCGGAATCCAGTGGCTGCAAAGTTCTCAAATCAATTAGATCAGCACTTATGTCCTGGTGTTTATCTAAAACTTCCAAAGCCCAATGAACACCAGCGCCGTAAGTAATTATACTGAGTTGATCTCCTTGTCGGAGCCTGTTTGCTTTACCAAATGGAAGGGTATAATAATTCTCAGGTACTTCCTGGCGAATACTTCTATACAGGGCTTTATGTTCAAAGAAAAGTACCGGATTAGGATCTTCAATTGAAGTGGCTAATAATCCTTTGGCATCATGGGGAAATGCAGGATAAACCACCTTTAATCCGGGTGTTTTTGTAAACCAGGCTTCGTTGGTTTGTGAGTGAAATGGTCCGGCTCCAACTCCGGCTCCACAGGGCATGCGTAAAACAATATCTGCTTCCTGGCCCCATCTGTAGTGCGTCTTAGCCAGGTAATTGACAACCGGATTAAAACCAGAACTGATAAAGTCGGAGAATTGCAATTCAACAACACTTTTTATGCCTGATACAGATAAGCCCATAGCCGCTTCGATAATACCGGATTCACAAATGGGTGTATTTCTCACCCGCCCTCTTCCAAACCGTTCAACAAAGCCTTCCGTTATTTTAAAAACACCGCCATATTCGGCAATATCCTGGCCCATAATTACGAGATCCTCATGCTTCTCCATGGCCTGACCCAAGCCTTCTGAAATGGCATCGACTAATCGAAGTTCCTTAGTTTCTTCTGAAGGCTTAATTTCTTGATATTCAAAATGTTTAAATACATCATTTAACTCTGTACTTAAATCAGATTGCACATGATCTTCAGCGAATGCAATCTCAAGATGGTCATTGATCTCATGAATGATTTCCTCTTTCATTTCGAGTTCATGTTCTTCAGTAAGAATTCCTTCCTGCCGCAAATAGGCCTGGTAATTTTCAATAGGGTCAAGAAGTGCCCATTGTTCCATTAGTTCCTTCGGAACATACTTAATTCCGCTGGCTTCTTCATGACCGCGTACCCTGAACGTCTTAAACTCCAACAATACGGGGCGCGGGTTGTTCCTGATATCGGCAACGAGGCCGGATACTATTCTATAAACTTCAAGAACATTATTCCCTTCTATTATTACCGATTCCATGCCATAGCCATGTCCGCGATCAGCAATATGGTCACAGTTATACTGCTCAGCAGTTGGTGTTGACAATCCGTATCCATTATTCTCGACACAAAAAAGAACAGGCAAATTCCAAACCGATGCCACGTTCAGGGCCTCATGAAAATCACCTTCGCTGGTTGCTCCCTCTCCCGTAAATACTGCGGTTACCTTATTTGATTTTTTCAGAAGTTCTGCAAGACCAATACCGTTTGCAACGCCCAGCTGGGGACCAAGATGTGAGATCATCCCAACTATCTTATAATCCTGGGTTCCGAAATGAAACGAGCGGTCCCGCCCTTTGGTAAAACCATTTGCTTTTCCCTGCCACTGAGAGAATAACTTATGCATCGGAATATTCCTGCTGGTAAACACTCCCAGGTTCCTATGCATCGGAAGTATATATTCATCATCCTGAAGTGACAAACTTACTCCAATAGAAACAGCTTCCTGCCCGATCCCGGAGAACCACTTAGAAATCTTTCCCTGGCGCAAAAGAATCAACATTTTCTCCTCAATCATCCTCGGCTTCAGCATATTCTTATAAAGCGCCAACAGGGTATCATTGTCAATGCCATTTCGGTCAAATGACATGGTAGCATTTAATGGTGATGTTGATCCCATTTTTAATTTTTAACCTAGCAAAAGTACTAAATTTAGGTCTGTTCGGTTTTATTAATAAGTTTAAGAATACCTAGATTTTATATCTTTGTTCAACCACGCCTAATTTAATACACAAAATGGACAGAATTCCTAGTGTTGATCTCAGGGATTTTCTCTCGGATAATCCTGATCGAAAACAACAATTCATTTCTGACATTGGCAAGGCTTATGAAGAAATAGGTTTTGTAGCCCTTAGAGGCCACTTCCTGAGTGAAGATCTGGTTGAACGCCTTTATAATGAAGTCAGGAATTTCTTTAAGCTCCCACTTGAAATCAAACAAAAATATGAGTTTCCCGGTATTGGCGGACAGCGTGGCTATGTGTCCTTCGGAAAAGAAAGCGCCAAAGGGAAGAAGGAAGGTGATCTGAAAGAGTTCTGGCATTTTGGACAATATGTTCAGAATGATCCGGATTTGGAAGCGGAGTACCCGAAAAATGCGGAGGTTGAAGAATTGCCCGAGTTCAATGCAGTTGGAAAAGAAACCTACAGGATGCTGGAGAAGACTGCTAAATATGTGCTTCGCGCCCTGGCATTATATCTGGGATTAGAAGAGACCTATTTCGATGATTATATTCACAACGGAAACAGCATATTAAGGCCTATTCATTACCCTCCTATTCTTGAAGAACCCAAAAATGCTGTAAGAGCGGCTGCTCATGGAGATATCAACCTGATCACATTGTTAATGGGTGCTCAGGGACGTGGTTTGCAGGTGAAGAATCACGAGGGAGAATGGATTGACGCTATTGCGCAACCCGATGAATTGATGATCAATGTCGGGGATATGCTCTCCAGGCATACCAATAACAAGCTGAAGTCAACCATCCATCGTGTCGTTAATCCACCAAGGGAATTATGGGGCACATCTCGTTATTCCATCCCTTTCTTTATGCATCCCATCAGCAGCATGAAACTCGATGTACTCAGCAGCTGTGTCGACAATGACAATCCGAAACAGTTTGATGATATTACAGCCGGAGATTTCTTAAATGAGCGACTAATTGAGCTCGGACTGATAAAAAAATAATGGACTTAGAAGATCAATTAAAGCAATTGTTTCCCGATCATGTTCCGGAAAAAACAGAACAGGATCAAAGGGTGGAGCCTGAATTCTGGCTTCAGGATGAGCCATTGCTTTGCAAATATGAAAAGCGCAAAGGAAAGCCCATTACTATTATTGATGGTTATAACGGTTCAAAGAACGACTTCAAAAAACTAACTCAAACCATTCAACGTTCCCTGCATGTTGGAGGTAGCTGTAAAGGCGAGCAAATTTTTATTCAAGGCAATTATCGGGATCAGATTATGGATTTGCTTAAATCTTTTGGCTTTAATGTAAAACGCGTTGGTGGATAATGGCAAAAAAAGTACTGCATATAACCAATGGTTCGAGCCTGACAGAATATCTCCATGAGCTTGATTTTAAAGGTGATTTTCTTACTTGGCAAGAGGCCTTATGCGAAGGACCTACCATTGACAAAATAGATTCAGAGCGTTTTTTCAAGCTTCGGACGGAATTTCTCAGGTCAACTTACGATGTTGATGTAAACGAAGAAGAACGCCGTTCTGAGTTAGGTAAATTAGATAATATTGATTCCTATTCTGAGATCAATCTCTGGTTTGAATACGATTTATTTTGTCATATTAATCTTCTTGGGGTGCTAAACCTAATATTTCAGAAAAAGATCGACTTACCACTTTTTCTTATTTGCAGTGGACGAGTTCCGGGAGAAAAGGAAATGAAAGGACTCAGTGAACTTACATCCAACCAGCTGATCAAGCATTATAATGACAGGGTTATCCTAACGGAAGAGGATAAGGAATATGCCGACTCAATTTGGAGGATCTACTGCGGGCATGATCATAATTTATTAAAACCTTTTATTGTTCAGACGTCCTCCTTTCCTTATATGGCAAGCTGTTTAAGTGCACATATGAAGCGCTTCCCGGATTCTAAAAGCGGATTGAGTGCGATAGAACATAATATCCTCAGGTTGGTAAGGGACAACAAAATAAATTCAAAACATCATCTCTTGGGATATGCAATGAATTACCAGGGTTACTATGGTTATGGTGACATTCAACTGGAACGCATCATTGACAACCTATCTCCTTTCTTCATCTTTGAAACAGACAATATAAAGTTGCATCGCGATGGCCATGAAGCCCTGATGGGACATCATAATTTTGCTGCGGAGATCCAGAACGACATAGTATATGGTGGTGTGAAGCGTCTCGAATTCCAATTCAGTAAAATCAAGAATAAACTTATTAAAACGGTAATTAATGCCTATTAAGGAATCTGAACTCATCCTTAACCCGGATGGAAGTGTCTATCATCTTAACCTCAAGCCCGAAAACATTTCAGAAAACATCAT
>JABDPU010000228.1 GCA_013042625.1 Flavobacteriaceae bacterium
ATTTGCTGAATAAAATTGCGGTCAACGAACTTCCACCATTTATGCTGGCCGGAATTCGCTTCGCAATTGCCGGATTATTAATCTTCCTAATCTCCAGAATTATTGGATTGTCCTTAAAGATATCTGCACGGCAATTGATTAATACAGCGGTGGCCGGCTTTCTGTTTTTAACCTTTGGAAATGGAGTAGTCGTTTGGGCATTGAAGTATGTTGATAGTGGGTTTGCTGCTTTGGAGATATCTGCCCAGCCCTTGTTGGTTCTGATCCTCATGCGTATTTTTGAGGGTAAGAAGATCAAGACTATGTCGGTGTTTGGTGTTATCCTAGGGGTCATAGGAATTTATCTTCTAGTCGGACAAAAAGAAATTGTAACTAAGGAAAATGCCATTGTTGGAATTATCATGATATTTTTCTGTATGCTGAGTTGGGGATATGGCAGTTTGTTTGTCGCCAAGGCTGACCTTCCGAAGAATTTCTTTATAAATACAGGCTATCAAATGTTTACAGGCGGGCTTATGCTTTTGCTCAGCAGCCTTATATTTGGTGAGGTTTGGATTTCGCCGGCCAAATGGTCGGAACCCGTAATTTGGTCTATGATTCTCCTTATAATATTCGGTAGTATAGTGGCATTTACTTCATTCAATTATTTGTTGAAGCGGGTTTCCCCCGAAAAGGTAGCTACCTCCACCTATGTCAACCCTATAATAGCACTTTTGTTGGGATGGTATTTTCTTGATGAACAAATTACAATGCAATCGGTGATTGCTGCTATTGTATTATTAACCGGGGTCTATTTTATTAATACCAAAAGAGAATTTACCATAATTTCCAGATATAAAAATTAATTTTGAAGTATAAAGCACTTCGATATGGCAGGAAAAAAGTTTTTGTCAACAGATAAAATAGTGGCATTGACCGCTATGTTCATCGGTGTGTTGACGTTGATTATTTTCATTCGGCAAACTAACATTATGGACACCCAAGGCCGTCTTTCAGTGATGCCTTATTTGCTCCTTGAGACTTCAAATAATGGGGAAAACAGGACATTTTCCATAGACTTTGTGAACCATGGAGTAGGACCGGCTATTGTGGTTTCGCGTAAAATTTATTACCAAGGGAAGACCTATGATATGGAGTTTCATGATTTTCTGAAAAGCCAGATCAAAGAAATGGATAGTATTCACATTATGAACCATACTACTGTTCAACCTGGATTTGCTTTAATTTCCGGTGGAAGTCGAAATATCCTTAGGGCTGGAGGAGATAACTACAGCTATTTCGCCTTCCTTAAGGTCATGCAGGAACTTGACAAAAATGACTTTGAATATGAGCTTATTTATAATTCAATTTATGATGACAAGTGGGTGGTAAAGGCATCAACTAATGAGCCAGAACAAATACATCAACCAACAAACTGAAATAAATAAGTTTATCAGCGGTATGTTGTTTAAAAAATTATCCCTTACATGATTAAAATCATTGTTTAATTCTGATTAATTAAGTTGATTTACCGGATTGATTATCAATGATTTTGACCCTTCTCATAGCGCTCATTCTTGTGTTAGTGATTGCATTTCTGATCACACCTGTACATCTTTATATTAACACTCCTGAAAATACCTATCAAGTCCGGCAAGGACAATGGATTAAGTTAGACTTTAAGTATGACGAGGAAGACATTGTATTGCTTAAGATCAGGATTATAGGTATTCCGATTAAACCCATTCCGATCGTTGAAAAAATAGTCAATTCAAAGAAGAAATCTAAGAAGAAAAAGGAAAAAAGGAAAAGGTCAAATCGTATGGGTCTTCAAACCATGTATGACATGGTTAGGTCGTTTCATATCAATACCTTTTATGTTGATCTCGATACCGGAGACCCCGTAAGGAACGCAAAGTTATATCCATTGTTTGAGCTATTGAATTATCGATATGGCGGCTTTCATATTAATTTTTTAGGAAGGAACTACCTCTTGATGGATATGGAAGCAAGGCCAATATCTTTTCTGAAAGTATTTATAAAACTATAATCGAATTATTATGAACCTACATTTCGAAGAATTATTAAAGCAGATCACAGATTTTATCAAGTCTGAAGCAAAGACTGACACTGTGGTTGGGGAACAATTTGTTTTAGGAGAATTCAAATGTGTTCCGGTAATTAAAGTTGGAATGGGATTTGGTTCCGGTGGAGGTGAGGGCATTGAGCCCAAATCTGTAAAACGCGAAGGCGTTGGAGCAGGTGCCGGTATTGGAATTGAGCCCATAGGATTTTTAGTCACAAGAGGAGATGAAATCACTTTCCTCGAAGCAGGTAAAGCACATGGATTGTCAGCAGCATTCGAAAAAATGCCTGATATGATCGAGAAAATTTACAGCAAAAGGGAAAAAGAAGAAATGACTTCTTAGTGGCTTAGAATTTTTCGGATGATCATCCGAAAAAGAAAGGACTGAACAAAATGGTTTGAACGCTGTTTTATCGGTCCTTTTTTTTTGGATTAAACCTATTTGTAACCATTGTTACCGTTGGATTATTAATTGAAATAACATGATTTAAGTCATTAAAATCACTTTGAAATAGCAGTAATTTTAACCCGTATTAATATTAAAAAAAGAAGTTTTGATCATGGAAGTCATGAATAAACAGAAAACCCGTGTTTATCGATTTGGAGGGAAACGAACCGACGGAAATCGAACAATGAAAAATTTGCTTGGAGGTAAAGGAGCTAACCTTGCCGAAATGAGCAGTTTGGGAATTCCGGTTCCTCCCGGATTTACAATTACGACCGAAGTTTGTACCGAATACAACGAACTGGGAAAAGATGCTGTTTTAGGTTTTCTCAAAGAGGAGGTAGAACAGGCTATTGAATCGATCGAGTTAGATATGGGTAAGAAATTTGGCAATTCAGAAGACCCTCTGCTCATATCGGTTCGCTCTGGAGCGAGAGTTTCCATGCCTGGTATGATGGATACCGTTTTAAATATCGGATTGAACGATGAGGCTATAATCGGACTGGCTGAAAAAACGGGTAATGAAAGATTTGCATGGGATTCATACAGGCGGTTTGTGCAAATGTATGGTGGTGTTGTTCTTGGTGTAAAACCAGAAACAAAAGAGGATATTGATCCTTTCGAAGAAATCATGGATCACCTGAAAGAAAAGAGAAGTATTGAACTCGATACCGATTTTACGATTCAGGATTTGCAGGATTTGGTTTATGATTTTAAAGAAA
>JABDPU010000221.1 GCA_013042625.1 Flavobacteriaceae bacterium
GAGACCATCAATAGTGTTCGTACCAAGAACGAAACATTGATTACTGTGGTTGGTTGTGGTGGAGACCGTGACAAAAGCAAGCGCCCCAAAATGGCTCAAATCGCTTCCACTTTGAGTAATAAGGTGATTTTCACTAGTGATAATCCCAGGACCGAATCTCCGGAAGCTATCATTGAGGACATGGAGGCCGGCGTTGAACCACAGTATTTCAACAAGACACTAGCTATTGTTGATAGAAAACAAGCCATAAGAACGGCCTGCCAGTTGGCACAGCCCAATGATATCATCCTGGTGGCTGGTAAAGGCCATGAAAATTACCAGGAGATTGATGGTAAACGAATAGATTTTGATGACTTCAAGATCGTAGATGAATTATTAAAACAATTGCAGAAATAAGTATGCTGTACTACTTGTTCGAATATTTGGAAAACGAATTTCAGTTCCCTGGAGCTTCTCTGTTTGGATATATATCCTTCAGAGCGGCAATGGCGATTATTCTTTCGTTACTTATTTCGACCATCTACGGAAAACGAATAATAAGGTTTCTACAGAAGAAGCAGGTGGGCGAAACAATTAGGGATCTTGGACTGGAAGGCCAGCAGGAAAAGTCTGGAACTCCAACAATGGGAGGGATCATTATTATTATTGCCACTCTTATTCCTGTTTTGCTTTTTGCCAAGCTCGACAATATATATATCATCCTTTTACTCGTAACTACGGTTTGGATGGGAGTCATCGGGTTCATTGACGATTACATAAAGAAATTTAAAAAGGACAAAGAAGGTCTAAAGGGTCGATTCAAGGTCATGGGCCAGGTCGTACTTGGGATTATTGTGGGTACCACGCTGTATTTCCATCCAGAGGTTACCATAAAAGAAGAATTGCCTCAGTCTGAACAAATTGCAATTGTCGATTCAGCCGAACCTTTAAAACAGTTCAAGCCGGAAGAGAAATCTACCAAAACGACTATTCCCTTTGTAAAGGCTAATGAATTTGATTATGCCAACCTGATCTCTTGGATCAGTCCGAATGCAAAAAAATATGCCTGGCTGGTATTCATACCATTGGTCATTTTTATAATCACGGCTGTTTCAAACGGTGCTAATCTTACTGATGGTATTGACGGACTGGCAGCTGGCTCTTCAGCCATTGTCGTTCTTACCCTTGGTATTTTCGCCTGGGTTTCTGGTAATATCATTTTCTCCGATTACCTGAACATTATGTACATCCCACGAGTTGAAGAAATCACAATTTATATAACTGCATTCGTTGGAGCATTGATTGGTTTCCTCTGGTACAATACCTATCCGGCCCAGGTATTTATGGGTGATACTGGAAGCTTGACCATCGGTGGTATTATAGCCGTCATTGCAATCGCGGTTAGAAAGGAATGGCTGATTCCTGTGTTATGCGGAATCTTTTTAGCAGAGAATTTGTCGGTAGTCATGCAAGTGAGCTACTTCAAATATACCAAGAAGAAATATGGTGAGGGAAGGCGAATCTTTAAGATGTCGCCATTACATCATCACTATCAAAAACTGGGATACCATGAAAGTAAGATCGTTACAAGGTTTTGGATCATAGGTATTCTACTGGCTATAGTTTCTATCGTCACCCTTAAGATTCGATAGATGAAGAAACTGGTGGTTCTGGGTGCAGGTGAAAGCGGTATTGGAACTGCAGTTTTGGGTAAGCGACAGGGATACAAAGTATTTGTATCAGACTATGGTCAGGTAAAAGAGAAATATAAAAACGTTCTTATACATCATGAGATTGAATGGGAAGAAGGAAGGCATTCTGAGTCCCGTATTCTGGAAGCTGACCTGGTCATGAAAAGTCCGGGCATACCTGATAAGGTGCCAATAGTTGAAGCCCTTGTTAATAAAGGAGTGCCGGTGATTTCAGAAATTGAATTTGCCAGTTTCTTTACCGATGCCACGATCGTTGGAATAACTGGGAGCAATGGGAAAACAACCACAACTATGCTCACAAATTATATCCTGAAGAATGGAGGGCTAAAGGTTGATATGGCTGGAAATATAGGAGATAGTTATGCAATGAGTGTGTCTGAGGGATCCTTTGATTACTACGTTCTTGAGATCAGCAGTTTTCAGCTGGACGGAATTGAGTCATTCAGGCCGCATATTGCGGTTATAACTAATATCACCCCGGACCACCTGGATCGATACGAATATAAGTTTGAGAATTATGTGGAATCGAAGTTCAGGATTGCAATGAACCAGACATCAAAAGATTATCTCATTTACGATGCAGATGATCCTGTGATAATGGAATACCTGGAAAACCACAACATTCAATCGACACTAATTCCTTTTTCATTGTTCGATGAGCTGGAATATGGGGTGTATTACAGAAATAAAGATATACATATAAAAATTGATAATAGCGAAATAACTATGCCAACAACAAATTTATCATTGGAGGGGAAACACAATATTAAGAATGCCATGGCGGCCTCGGCTGTGGCTCAGATTCTTAATATTAGAAGCA
>JABDPU010000222.1 GCA_013042625.1 Flavobacteriaceae bacterium
GAATCGTCTATTCCTATTAACCCGAATGACATTGAAATAGATCCAACCAACAACGATGTTTGGTTTACGACTACACAAAATAGCTTTAGTGGTAGCCTTGGAGGAACAATCTACAGGTATGATGGAACCAATCCGCCTGTTTTGGTGAATTCCATAGCCAATGCCCGGAGAATAGAAATAGAACCTTCTCCTACAACTGCCAATAAGTGGTGGATAGCAGCTGCCGAATTGAACTCACCATCGACCTTTATTTGTAACTTATATGATACCGTTGATGCTTTCGTCAATATTGTTGCTATTACCGAACCTAACGATGCCGACCCTAACATTGGCGCTGCCGACTTCACACGTGGCCAGGCCTGGTATGACCTCGTCATTGAAAGCGATGCCAGTGAAAACCTGATTGCAGGTGGAATAGACTTGTTTAGAAAACCAAGTGCTCAGACCACATGGAACCAGATATCGGAATGGTATAATATCACCGGATTAACTGCCTCATATGTACATGCCGATATTCATTCTGCAGTTCAAAGGCCAGGCAGTCCGAACTCTTATATTTTCGGAACAGATGGGGGTGTATTCTATACTGCAGATATTACCACAGCATTTAATAATTCCAGCGCGATCCAGGCAAGGAACAAAGACTATAATACAATTCAATTTTATTACGGGGCATTTTCGAATGCGATAAACGGCGCAGCAGAAGACCTTGTTGGAGGAACACAGGATAATGGAACACCTGCAATTTACGATGCAAGTGCCGGTGCCAATGCATTTACCGACATAACTGGAGGTGATGGTGGATATACAGATATTGATGATAATGGTAACTATATAGTAACAGCCTATCCAGGAAACACGCATTATGTTGTGACACCAACTCAGTTTTACCAAATTGCTTCCGGAACAGGTGGTAACTTTATCAACCAGGCAGCTCTTGATAGTAACCTCGATATTCTTTATACCAATGCCAGTACATCTGTTGCCCGTATTGAAAGAATTTCAAATTTCCAATCCGGAGCTGGAAGTGTTGTAAATACAAATCTCACGCATACCGATGTGTTGTTTAACGGATCTAGTCCGAGTGCCATGAAAGTATCACCGTATACGACTGGATCGACGAAGCTGTTTGCAGGTATGGTAAATGGAACATTATGGCGTGTTGACAATGCCGATACGACGCCGACCTTCAATAATATTACGGGAGGAAGTTTTGTGGGTAGTATTTCAGATATAGAATTAGGACAAACCGATCAGGAGATCTTTGTAACCATGTTCAACTATGGTGTAACCAGTATCTGGTATACGGCAAACGGAGGAACAACATGGGTTAGCAAAGAAGGAAACCTTCCTGATTTACCTATTCGTTGTGTTCTTCAGAATCCTTTGATTCCTCAGGAAGTTATTATTGGAACGGAACTAGGCGTCTGGGCGACTGCCGATATTACAGCCGTCAGTCCGAGCTGGGTTCAGACTTATAATGGGATGAGCGACGTGACTGTAGTTGACCTCGATGTGAAATCAGATAATTCTATCCTGGCTTCAACGCACGGTCGAGGTATGTTTACCAGTCAGTTTACATCAAGCCCTTTAAGTGTTGATGATCCCGGGTTTAATGAAACTTCAATTTCCCTGGTCCCAACAATATCTGATGGTAATTTTGAATTGATCACCCGGCGAGCTCTGGGAGAAGTTCAATTTGAGCTTTATGACCTCAGTGGGAAAACGGTCTATAATTCAAACTTTAGAATGAATTCAAACCGACATGGTTTTAACCTGAATCTGGAGTCAGGAGTCTATATTGTGAGAATAGGTTCGAATGGTACAGCCATCACAAAACGGATAATAATCAGGTAAATCCGAAGAAAATATTCATTTTTAATGTAGGAGAAATCGCAGGATTTCTCCTATTTTTTTAAATTTCATCGAAATATTTTGCATTTAATCGATATAAATTTTTATATTTGGGTCCAAATTAACCTATAACTTTTAAGTGATGAAAAAGAACCTACTTGCAGCAATTGTGGTATTCTTCTTTACATTCGTAGTCCTTTTGGTTATGAATGATATGTCGAGCAGCAATAATCCCCAGGTAGAAACGCAGTATTCTGTTGTTGACGAATAGCCGATATAGTTGCCACTACTTTTTAATTAAAAGCCCTTAATCATGCTCAAGAATAAAAACTTGAACTTTGCAATTATTATTTTCGCAATCACCATGTCATTGCTTTTTGCATTTGTCCAATATTATCCGACTGAAGAAACCTCTAAGGCCGATGTTGAGCAAATTAAAAGCAATAACCAGGATAACTTAGTTATCACTTCCAACTAATCGGAGTACATTCTGAATAATACGAGCGGGATCCAAGCCAATGGATGACCGAAGTTCTTCTATGCTTCCATGATCTACGAACTCATCCGGAATTCCGAAAGACTCAATCGAATTTCTATAGTTTTTTGAAGCTGCAAACTCACAAACCGCACTACCTAATCCTCCTTTTAGAACACCATCCTCAATGGTTATGATCTTCGAATAGTTTCTGAAGATTTCATTCAGAAGATCCTCATCCAATGGTTTTAAAAAGACCATATCATAGATTCCAATACTGTCATTTTCTGCATCTGCTATTTTCAAATGGTCCATTAATTCGTCCAGGATTGGACCAAGGCCTATAATTGCAATTTCAGAACCATTCTTTAAACATTGGCCTTTTCCAATAGGCATTGTTTTCATTGGTTTTTGCCAGTGCAGGTTGGTGCCTCTTCCTCTTGGATATCGAATGGCCAGAGGAAGATCGAGTCCCAGTTGGGCAGTGTATAGAATATTTCGCAGTGAAATTTCATCTCTTGGAGCTGCGATGATCATATTCGGAATACACCTGAGAAAGGCCAGATCAAAAACACCATGATGGGTCGCACCATCTTGTCCGACCAGGCCGGCACGATCAAGGCAGAATACCACCGGGATCTTTTGCAGGGCCACATCATGAATAAGCTGGTCATAAGCTCTTTGAAGAAAGGTGGAGTATATATTGCAAAAAGGAATAAGTCCCTGGGTTGCCATTCCCGCTGCCAGGGTAACGGCATGTTGTTCGGCAATGCCAACATCGAATGCTCTTTCGGGAAATTCTTCCATCATGAATTTTAATGAACTTCCTGTTGGCATAGCTGGAGTAATACCAACTATTTTTTCGTTTTGGCGAGCAAGTTCCACTAAGGTTAGGCCAAAAACATCCTGATATTTAGATGGTAGAGAGCTGATATCTTCAGCAATCAAATCTCCGGTTTTGGGATTGAACTTTCCGGGAGCATGATATTTTACCTGGTCGCGTTCGGCTTGAATCAGGCCTTTTCCCTTGGTAGTGGTCACATGTAAAAGCTTTGGGCCTTTTATACTTTTCATCTCTTCTAATTGAAGAAGAAGTTCATCCAGGTTATGGCCATCAACCGGACCGCTATATTTGAAATTCAGGGCTTCAAAAACGTTGGTGTCGTATTCGGCGCCGCCTTTAACCTGGGTCAGGTATTGTTTTAAAGCTCCTATACTTGGATCAATACCAATGGCATTATCGTTTAAAATAACCAGGATATTTGTATTGGTTACACCGGCATGATTAAGTGCCTCGAAGGCCATTCCGCTGGCGATAGAAGCATC
>JABDPU010000224.1 GCA_013042625.1 Flavobacteriaceae bacterium
GAAACAAAAGAGGATATTGATCCTTTCGAAGAAATCATGGATCACCTGAAAGAAAAGAGAAGTATTGAACTCGATACCGATTTTACGATTCAGGATTTGCAGGATTTGGTTTATGATTTTAAAGAAATTATATATAAGCAAAGCGGAGTGGATTTTCCATCAGATCCCTGGGAACAACTTTGGTTAGCAATAATTGCGGTTTTCAATAGCTGGAATGGCGATCGAGCGGTTTATTACAGGAAGATACATGATTATCCATCAGATTGGGGAACGGCAGTAAATGTTCAGGCCATGGTCTTTGGAAACATGGGTGAAAATTCTGGTACAGGTGTTTGTTTTACACGGGATGCAGGATCAGGTGAAAACCTCTTCAATGGTGAGTATCTTATTAATGCTCAGGGGGAAGACGTTGTTGCGGGTGTTAGAACCCCTCAGCAGATTACAAAAAAAGGATCTCAGCGCTGGGCAGAACTCGCCCGGGTAGAAGAGAAGGAAAGAGCTGAAAAGTTTCCATCGCTTGAAGAACTCATGCCCAAAAAATATACCGAGTTGTTTGATTACCAGCATCAGCTTGAGCAGCATTATAAAAATATGCAAGACATGGAGTTTACCATTCAGGATGGTAAGCTTTGGATTTTGCAGACCCGGGACGGAAAACGTACAGGTGCCGCTATGGTAAAGATTGCCATGGATATGCTTCATGAAGGTCTTATCGATGAAAAAGAGACCGTTATGAGAATGGAGATTTTGAAATTAGATGAACTGCTCCATCCTATATTTAAAAAAGAAGCACTTAAAAAGGCAAGACAGATTGCACAGGGATTACCTGCATCTCCCGGAGCTGCCACAGGACAATTGGTATTTTTCGCAGAAGATGCAAAGAAGTTTAAAAATACAATTCTTGTTAGAATAGAGACTTCTCCCGAAGATTTAGAGGGTATGAATAAAGCCAATGGTATATTGACTGCCAGAGGTGGTATGACATCCCATGCCGCGGTAGTTGCCAGGGGTATTGGTAAATGCTGTATTTCTGGAGCCGGAGCTTTAACGATCGATTACAAGACCAAAACCATGACGGTTGACGGTGTAGTCTATTATGAAGGTGACTGGATTTCATTGAATGGATCTACAGGTAATATATTTGAAGGTAAAGTTCCAACTACAGATCCGGAACTAAATGAGGATTTTACTGAATTGATGATGATAGTTGATAAATTCAGTAAAATGGAAGTCCGCACTAATGCCGACACACCAAAAGATGCAAAGATTGCCAGAGAGTTTGGAGCGATAGGAATTGGTTTGACCAGGACTGAACATATGTTTTTCGAGCAGGATCGAATCAAGGTTATGCGAGAAATGATCTTAGCTAATTCAGTTAAGGGTAGAAAAAGAGCCCTTAATGAACTATTGCCAATGCAACGGGAGGATTTTGAAGGTATATTTGAAGCCATGAAAGGACTACCTGTAACGGTAAGATTGCTGGATCCACCACTTCATGAGTTCCTGCCACATCAAATGGCCACTCAAAAGGAATTGGCAGAAGATATGAGTATATCTGTTCAGGCAGTTAAAAGCAAGGTTGCGGAGTTGCATGAATTTAACCCGATGCTGGGACACCGAGGATGCCGTTTGAGTATAGCGTTTCCTGAAATTACAGAAATGCAGGCGAGGGCAATTTTAGAAGCAGCATTGAACTTGAAATCAAAAGGAATTGAGGCTAAACCTGAAATCATGGTTCCTTTGATAGGGACGACAGAAGAGTTTATTCATCAAAAAACCTTGATTGATTCGACTGCAGAAACACTCTTTGAAGAGAGGGGAGAATCAATCGAATATAAAGTAGGTACAATGATCGAGATTCCAAGAGCGGTGCTTGTTGCAGATAAAATTGCGGAGCACGCCGATTTCTTCTCCTTCGGAACCAATGACCTGACACAGATGACCTTCGGTTATTCGAGGGATGATGCAGGTAAATTCCTTCCAATATATTTGGAAAATGGCATATTAAGACATGATCCTTTTGAAGTAATTGACCAGGAAGGAATAGGGCAGCTCATTAAAATGGGTACAGACCGTGGAAGACAGGTGAAGCCTGATTTGAAGGTCGGAATCTGTGGTGAGCATGGTGGTGAGCCTAGTTCAGTTGAATTCTGTTATAACGTGGGAATGAACTATGTGAGTTGTTCTCCATACAGGGTTCCAATTGCACGGGTGGCATCAGCTCAGGCAGCGATTAAAAAAATTGAAAATTAAATTTAGAATTAATTAAAATTATTTGAAGGTGACAATCGACTCAACTCAAATTTAATTATTATATTTAGTTGAAGATTGTCACCTTCGGATTTCATGGGCGGATTAAACTTTGTCCATTTAATGAAATCATACCACTTAGCCTAAAAAAGAAGATAATATGCAAATATTTGATGATAAGCACATTAAGAATGTGGTTTTCGTTGGCGCGCATAATTCGGGAAAAACAACATTGTCAGAAACCATGTTGTTTGAAGCGGGCCTGATCAAGAGAAGAGGTACAATTGAGAATAAAAATACTGTATCAGATTTCCATCCTATAGAACACGAGCGACAAGCTTCGGTATTCGCAACTCCTTTACATACAGAATGGCGTAATTATAAAATCAATATAATTGATACTCCGGGTCTTGATGATTTCATTGGTGAGATCATTTCTTCAATTCGGGTTTCTGATACTATTGTGACTGTAATTGATGCGAAACTTGGAGTGGAAATTGGCACGGAGATAATCTGGAATTACATTGACAGGTATTTGAAACCTACCTTATTTGTGATCAACCAGATTGATCACCCAATGGCCAATTTTGATGATAGTTTTAATAGCATTAAAAGACTGGTTGGTAGTAATGCTGTAATGATTCAGTATCCGATAAAAATGGACGGTGCCCAGTGCATCGTAGATGTCTTGAAGATGAAGTGTTACAAATTCGGACCAGAAGGAGGGAAGCCTGAAAAATTGGAAATTCCTGATGCTGAAAAAGAACTGGCTGATGAGCTTCATAATGAACTCGTCGAGAAGGCCGCAGAGAATGATGAGGAGTTGTTGGAATTGTTCTTCGAAAAAGGAACCTTAAACGAAGATGAGATGCGCCAGGGAATAAAGGCAGGAATGCTGAATCATGAGTTGTTTCCGGTGTTCTGCGTTTCTGCAATTAATGACATGGGTACCGGACGATTGATGGGCTTTATTGATAATGTGGCTCCTGCCGCAGCCGATTTAAAACCTGAACAAAGTGTCGAGGGTAACGAAATAAAACCAACCATTGATGCACCAACGTCTCTTTTTGTTTTTAAAACGTTGCACATTCAGAATCTTGGTCAGATTACTTACTTTAAGGTTAAATCAGGTGAAATAAAGGTGAATGACAGATTAACTAATTCCCGGACTGGAGATGTTGAGATTATAAATCAGTTGTTCATAATGGATGGCAAGAAAAGAGAGCCGGTTAGCAAATTGACAGTAGGTGATATTGGAGCAACATTGAAACTTAAAAATACCGAAACGAACGATTCGTTATACGCTGGTAAAGAGAAGATTACAATTAAGCCTATTCAATATCCCGATGCTCGAATTACTAAAGCAGTAGGGGCTGTTGATAAAGCTGAGGAAGAGAAATTATTTGATGCGTTGAAGAAGATCCATAGTATGGATCCAACGGTAGTCTTAACCTATTCCAAAGAATCAAAGCAGCAACTGTTAGGCTGTCAGGGTGAATTACATTTGTCAACAATAAAATGGAGGCTTCAAAATATTTATGGCGTTGAACCAGAATTCAAGAAGAGAAAGATCAATTATCGAGAGACCATTCAAAGATCAGCATCTTCTAGTTACCGCCATAAGAAGCAATCTGGCGGAGCCGGTCAATTTGGAGAGGTTCATATGAAGATTGAACCATTCTACGAAGGTATGCCAGAACCACAAGGCTTTAATTTAAGAGGAAAAGAAGAGATAGAACTTCCCTGGGGAGGAAAGCTTGTCTTCTACAACTGCATTGTGGGTGGTGTAATTGACACCAGGTATCTGCCTTCAGTGATGAAAGGAATTTTAGAGGTGATGGAATCAGGTCCGTTAACAGGATCCTACTGTCGAGATGTTAGGGTGATGGTTCATGATGGAAAGATGCATGCTGTTGACAGTAATGATATTTCCTTTAAAATAGCCGGGGCACATGCCTTTAAAGAGGCATTTTTAAATGCAGCCCCGAAGTTGCTGGAACCGACCAATAAATTAACAGTTAAAGTTCCGGAAGATATGGTGGGTAATGTAATGACCGATCTTCAATCCAGGCGTTCAATTATCCAGGGGATTGACAGTAACGACCATTATCAGATTCTGAAATGTATTACACCTGAAGCTGAATTGTTCGGTTTTTCAACTGAGTTGAGGTCATTAACTCAAGGTAAGGCAACCTTTAATTCAGAATTCAACTCCTATGAATTGGTTCCTCAGCATGTTCAGAAAGGACTGGTAAAGCAAGAAGAATAATTACGAATAAATAAAACAGATTAAGAATTATGCAGACGAAAGTTTCCTATTTAAGCGATCTCAGGTTCAATTTGGAAACCTGGAAAAGAGAATTGAGGTTTCATTTTAATGAAATGGATACATTTCAAGAGAAATTAGAAGAAATAGCGGGTCGGGAATATGATATTCGAGCGACGAAACCGTTAGAACGATTTCAGAATCGAATTATGATTGAAAAGAACGAAATCTCAAAACTCATGCATCGCTGTAAAAAGAAAATGAAAAATATTGCCTTTGTTGATTTATCTGAGAATATCGATGGACGATTAATGAATGAGCAGCAGGGTAAATTAAAAGATGATATGCGTCAATATATCAAGATGCATTATGAATTGAAAGAAGAGATGATGAATTTCTTTGCTAAATGGTTATAGATAACATAT
>JABDPU010000233.1 GCA_013042625.1 Flavobacteriaceae bacterium
AAGAATTTGGTGCTGCGATCAACATTACTTCGGCCACAACGGGTCTGGTGATTCCGCCCAGCAATATTCTCATTGTGTATTCATTGGCCAGTGGTGGCGCTTCAATTGCAGCACTTTTTGTCGCGGGCTATGTGCCCGGGATTTTGACCGGACTCTTCCTTATGATCGTAGCCTCATTCTGGGCTAAGAAGAAGGGCTATAAGGTGGGCAAGAGAAGTTCACTCAAAGAGATCTTCAGCAGCTTTGTCGATGCAGTTCCTGCCCTCTTTTTGCTGGTACTGGTCATTGGAGGCATCGTGGCAGGAATATTTACCGCGACCGAGGCATCGGCCATAGCAGTTCTGTACAGCTTAATACTTGGATATATTTATAAGGAAATCACCCTTGAAAAACTTCCAAAAATATTCCTGGACTCCTCAGCCACTACAGCAATTGTAATGCTCTTGATCGGCGCCTCAATGAGTATGTCATGGGTATTGTCCTATGAGCATATTCCGCAGGAGATCAGCACAGGACTTTTAAGCATTTCAGATAACAAAATCATGATTCTATTGCTTATCAACGTGATGCTATTGTTAGTGGGCATTTTTATGGATATTACCCCGGCTGTGCTCATATTCACACCTATATTCTTGCCTGTGGTAACGAAACTGGGTATTGACCCTGTACATTTTGGAGTGATCATGATATTGAACCTTTGTATCGGGCTTTGCACACCTCCTGTGGGATCTGTGCTGTTCGTTGGGGTTGGCATAGCCAAAACCTCGATAGAGAAAGTGGTAAGACCCTTGTTGCCTTTGTTTGTGGCCATGATAGTTGCATTGTTTTTAATAACTTATATACCCGAACTGACCTTATGGTTACCTGGCCTGTTTGATTTGTAATAACCAAAAAAGACGTACGATGACACGAAAGAACTTGAAAATTAACCTTACAGCCCTCTTTGTTTTGTTGTTATGGGCTTGTGGCGAAACCAATAGGGATGATACGCCCTGGGTAGCACTGTTTGACGGCGAAACCCTTGACGGATGGATTCAGAATGGAGGTGAAGCCCGGTACGAGGTGCGGGAAGAAACTATTGTGGGCACTACGGTTCACAATACCCCGAATTCATTCCTGACCACCGCTAAAATGTATGATGATTTTATTTTGGAGTTGGAATACAAGGTGGATCCTTCAATGAACTCCGGTATCCAGATACGCAGTAACAGTTTTCCATATTATAGGGAAGGAAGGGTACACGGCTACCAGGTAGAGATTGACCCTTCCGAACGTGCATGGAGTGGGGGTGTTTATGATGAGGCCAGAAGGGGTTGGTTGTATCCGTTGGATGGTAAACCCGAAGCACAGCAGGCTTTTGAGCAAAACGAGTGGAACCATTACCGTATCGAGGCCATTGGCGACACTATCAAAACATGGGTGAATGATGCGCCAGCGGCATATTTAATCGACGGGAAGACCGCTAGTGGATTCATAGCCCTTCAGGTGCACAGCATAGGGGATGAGCAGGAAGCGGGTACTGAGATTCAGTGGCGCAATATTAGGATTTTGACAGAGGACCTTCAGAAATATTCCAGGGAATCATCGGCCGAACCGATTATTACTAAAAACCAGCTCACAATCGATGAACAAGTGAACGGATGGAAGCTGCTTTGGGATGGTGAGACCAGTAGCGGTTGGCGCGGGGCGAGGCTCGACAATTTCCCGGAAAGCGGATGGTTGATCGAAAATGGTGAACTGACCGTTTTGGCGTCAGGAGGTGCCGAATCGGCCGCAGGGGGCGATATCGTAACCCTTGAAACGTACAGTGATTTTGAATTGAAAGTCGACTTCAGATTGACTGAAGGGGCGAACAGCGGAATCAAATATTACGTAGATACCGATCTGAACAAAGGACCCGGCTCTTCCATAGGGTTGGAATACCAGATTCTGGATGATACAAGGCATCCCGATGCGAAACTGGGTAATCATGAGGGGAGCCGAACGCTGGCCTCGTTGTACGATTTAATTCAGGCCGATTTGAACAAGCCAGTACATCCTATTGGCGAGTGGAATTCTGCTTACATATTGTCCAATGACAACCATGTTGAGCATTGGCTGAATGGTGTTAAAGTGCTGGAGTATGAACGCAAAAGTGATATATTTCGAAAACTTGTATCCGAGAGCAAATACACAACATGGCCCAATTTTGGAGAGGGAGACAAGGGTCATATCTTATTACAGGACCACGGTGACAAGGTAAGCTTTAAAAATATCAAGATTCGACCAATAACCAAAAAGGATAAGCCATGACCTCAAGAAGAGATTTTATCAAAAAGACCGCGGCAAGTACTGCTGCCGTGACTTTGGGGAGTATAGTACTGCCCCGAATTGCACATGCCAACGTACTTGGTGCCAATGAACAGATTAATTGCGCGGTAATTGGTGTACGCAGTCGGGCCAAGGCGCACATAATGGCTATTCATCAGGATGCCAATGCAAAGATCCTTTACAACTGTGATGTGGACGATGTCATCATAGAAGCTAATAATGCCTGGTGTCAGAAGAATATTGGCTATGTGCCCAGGGTAGAGAAAGACTTCCGTAAAATTTTGGAGGATAAAGATGTTGATGCCGTTTTTATTGCCACCCCTGAACACTGGCATGCCCCGATGGCCATCATGGCCATGCAGGCAGGTAAGCACGTATATGTCGAAAAACCCTGCAGTCATAATCCCCATGAAAATGAGTTGTTGGTAGCGGCTCAGAAAAAGTATGGCAAAAAGGTGCAGATGGGTAACCAACAACGGTCGGCACGTACTTCCATGATGGCAGTTGAGGACATCAGTAAAGGCGTAATCGGTGAGGTGTACAAAGGCGAGGCTTACTATTCAAATAATCGGGGCTCAATTGGTGTTGGGCAAAAAATTGAGGTGCCCCCAACCTTGAATTGGGAACTTTGGCAGGGGCCAGCTCCCAGGGAGGAATACCGCGATAATATCCATCCTTATAACTGGCACTGGTTCCGCAGTTGGGGCACAGGGGAAATCCATAATAATGGCACACATGAAATTGATATATGCCGTTGGGCTTTGGGTGTTGATTTACCTGAGACAGTCACTTCTTTTGGGGGAAAATACACCTATGAGGATGATTGGGAGTTCGTTGACAACCAACAGGTGACCTATACCTTTCCCGGGAATAAGTTCCTGACGTGGTCAGGCCACAGCCGGGGGATTATGAAACCGGAGAGACCCGGCAGGGGGGTAACCCTTTATGGCAGCAAGGGGACCATAGAACTCAGTCGGGAATTTTACAAATTGTATGATTTAAGCGGCAATCCAATCAAATTTGAATTTGAACAGTCGGATCAAAGCAGTTCCACCAACACAATGGGTATGGGGGGTCTGGATGTGGATCATATTCGCAATTTCTTCAATGCCATTAGAAGAGACGAATTGCTGAATTCAGAAATTAATGATGCCAGTATCTCTACCATGCTCTGTCATCTGGGCAACATGGCACAGGATGCAGGGCACACGCTCAAAATAGATACCGCAACAGGCAAAGTGCTCAATAGCGATAGGGCCATGCAAAGTTGGAAGCGGGAATATGAAAAGGGATGGGAACCGAAATTATAATCGCCCGTTTTTAGGGACTACAGTTTTTGAAAGGATCCATTGTTTTAATTGATAATTCTAATGCTACATATATTAGTGCATATGACTAACAATCGTGCTATTCTTATAAATAATTAAATACCACATAAGGTTATAGCGATGAATTATCGTTTTATCTGTTTATTATTCTTGATGCAACTAATTGGTATACCCAGCGATTAGATGTCAGCTCAAATGGGCGCATTTAAGTCACAGAAGAAGGAATTCCTTTCTTTTGTCTGGCAGACACTGTATAGTAAATGTTTCATCGTTGCGATAGAAAGGAGGCAGATGCTTATCTAGTGAATAGAGTATGAAAAAGGTTTTGTATTATTTTTTATTGGTTCCGATTTGCCTCTTCGCCCAGATCAAGGAAAGTGATACGCTGAAACTGAAAGCAGACCTTTCTTTGACTGGATTTTGGCAGGCAGGAAACGTGGAAACCCTGATTTTCAGGGCTCAGTCCAACGTAAGTTTTAAAGCCGGAAAAAAATTGGTTTATAAAACGCAGAATTCCTATGTATATCAGGAGTTTGGGAAGGAAAAGGCAGATGAGGATATTTTAAGCCTCAACTTTTTGTACTTCAATCCGGAGCGGAAGATATATCCCTTACTCCTGGGCTTTGTAAGCACCAATTTCAGAAGGGAGATCGATGCACGCTATATCGCAGGTGCAGGGGTAAGCTTTCAGTTGTTTAAAAAGAAAAAGAACTGGCTAAAATTCTCTATTTCGAGTGAATACGAAGAGACCAACTTTGATAATAATGATTTCAACTTTGGGGAATACGACGGTATGCAATCCATCAATACTTTTCGCGCCACGCTCTGGGTAAACGGAAAGTATTATTTGTTTAAGGACAAGGTAATCTTTAGTCATGAAAGTTATTTTCAGCCTTCTCTTAAATATGGAAATAATTATCGCTGGCGGTCGGATATTAATTTGGAATTCCCTGTTTGGAAGTTTTTAAACTTTAAAATAAACTACCTGAATACTTTTGAAAGTGTGGTGATCCAGGGCCAAAAACAGGGAGACCGGTTCCTGACGTTTGGGTTTACCCTGAAAAGCTACTAGCTGGATCGCGCAGCTGCTTTGCTTGAAAGACGCTTTTCTCTTGGCTAACCCTTGTGATTATCGGGAGGTTGGCTTTCCAACGAAAGCCATTGAATCTGAATCCATCCCATATACTATTAACCCATGGATGATATTGATCATTGTTTTCTTATCTCCCGTAGCCTAATCTAGCGGATGCATATACTGAAGAAAAGTATGCCTCGAATTGCAATGCGATGAAGATAGATAATTGGCTATTTTGGATTTTGGCGCATACTGTGGTATTTCCTTTAGCGCTGTTAATCGGTTTTATTGCTGTTCATTTATTTTCCTTTATTGGCCAGCTGTTTCCTGAGATAATTGCATCAGGACTAGGATATATCCTGTGGGGAGGAATAGTAGGCGGATTAATCGGATTAACACAGTGGTTTTTTTTAAAGAGATATCAAATCTCTTCAGGATGGATATGGAAAAGTGCAGTTGGATTTGCATTGGCAGAAACCCTGATGGTAATAATCTTATTATCAATGGGCGTTGACCGAAATATTGATTTGATTTTATCCTTTGGGATGGAAATATGGACTTTAACCTACTTTGTAGGAGGAGGCATAACCGGTTTTTTGCAATCTACTTATCTGAAAAAATTCAGCCTGCAATATCGATATTGGATATTAGCCAATGCCTTTATCTGGGGAATAAGCACCTTGCTTTGGACGATACTGATCAAATATCGAATAGGGGGCAATGCGATAATACTTTTAGGCGGTTTGGGACTTGGAATTTTGTCTGCTCTGGTATTGAATCTTCTGCTTAAAAAAACACGGATCGAATAACTTTTACTATGTAGCAGGTATAGGATCGGGATTTGAACGGGATAATGGTTTGTATGCGTTGTTGTGCCTAGTTGAAGATTTTGAGAAAAATATATATCTTAAGGACTATTCTAAATAATCTTTTTACTAAACAATTTATACCAATAGACAAGATATGAAAACAATAGGCAGAATCTCCGTATTATTAGTTTTTTTGGTCCTTTGTGCGTGGACAGTTAATACTGAATCCAACGATGATGAAAATTTGCAAACGACCTTTGAAGTTTATTCAGTCCACGAACTAGAAGTGAAATCAAACATTGATTTAAAGGAATTTGAAACCTATGTGCTTGAAGAAATAGCTCCTATATATAATAAAATGGAAGGCCAACATTTTTCACTGGTAAAAGGCGACAGGGGCATGCGTACTAATAAATATGCAGTAGTTTTAACCTTTGATAGTTTAGATGATCGAAACAGGATCTATCCTCCGTCTGGTGAATTAGTAGGAGATTTCGGAAGTGATGCGATTTGGGAAAAGTTAGATTCAATGCTGGATAAAGGGATGGGGCAAGCCCACACTGATTATGTAACAGTATCTAACTAATTGGGCATAACGTTCCTGGCCCTGCCTACCCATCATGCGTAGGCGGGTTTATAGCCGTTGTTGGCTGCATTAAAAGTTACCTTACGAAGTTATATTCATTTCTCATTAGCCAATCTGCTGAATCACTAAATTTGACTTCTTTCCTGATTATAAATCGGTGTGTTCCAAAAATGTATACATTCCTTATTAGCGCTTTCTTTCTGTTGTCTTTACCGGAATATTCGGTTGTAATTTTTACCTCTTGATTTGTTAATGTTTCTCTTGACGTCACCCTGCTTTTGTTCAATAGCTCCCCATCTTTGGAAATTATAATCTTATCCTTGCTATTTGCATTAGGCTCTTTTGGATAAGTAATAAAAAGTTGAACCTGGTATTCATTTTTCCCTCGTTCAACCGATACATTGGCAGGCATTGTAAATGGTTTGTTAGTACTATAATCGAGATAGGTAAGCGTACCCTTCCATTTACCAGAAATTATACCTAAGTCATCGGGTGAGATTGCATTTTGAGAATAAGTACCCTGCGATATCAATAAAGTAAAGACGGTAAAAATGTTGGTTAAAAACAGTTTCATAGCGTTTTTATTGTAGTTAATGGTCTCGTATAACCGTCAGTTTTAATTGAGGTAATACATTGTTGTGCTTTTTTTAATTATGGTTTTGTAATTCGGCAAAAGTGATTTTAAGTTTTTTAAAGGCTTCGATTGAGTTTACATATTCGCGTTTATTTTGGCTTAAAGTAGTAGTTCGTACTATGACCGCATTTTCAAAAAAGACATCTTTTCCAAAGTTTTTTGAAGACTTAGACATATCTAAAAGTTTTGAGAATGGCATAAAATATTCTGCAAAAATATCAGTTTTTGCTCGGTGGTCAATTTCCTCAACGCCTCTTATTCTATTGAATGACAGATATGCGTTAGTTATAGAATTTCGCAAATTTAAATCCTTGAATAGCTTAAGGTCACCTGAAAATTTTAAGTTTTCATATGTGACCATATCCGGAATAAAGTAATATGCCGTATAAAGGGCATGTGATTTTGACAATAGTTTCGAATTGTCATAATCTTTGTTCATTACTAAATTTCTTAATGTATCTATTTCCTTAAGCATTTTATTTGTCCAATTTATATTACGATTTAGGGCATCCATGTTTCGGTCTGCTTCAGCAATTAACTGAGCAATGTATAAGTTACGTAGCTCATTATTGTCATGTATATTGGATTGCTTATTAAGTGCCAATGCAATAAGGATTCCAATAATTACAAGAATAACTTCTCCAATAGCATAGAGAAGATATTTACTGAATTTATTTTCAGTCAAAAGTTTTTGTCTAATTTTTCTAAAGAATTTTATCATTGGTTACCAGGCAGTTGTGTTGAGGTATTGGACTCTATGTAAATTTAAGTATATCAGTTATTGTCGTTATATTTATTAATAACAGCATTACTATTAGTGACATTTCTGATACCTAACAGTTTCTTTGTTATGGAAATCCAGAATGGACTTATTAACAGGGTTAATGAGATTACAATAATGGTCAGTTTATATTCAAAATCTGAAATGATCTCTGCATAATATGCAGTTGATGCCAAAACAAAACTCAACTCTCCGATTTGCGCAAGCAAGGCGCCACCGTACAAACTCATTTTCCAGTTTCTGCCAAAAAAATAAATCACTACAGAATTGATGAAATGGTTCCCAACGAGGACTGCAATTATAATGAGTGATATTATTTTCCAGTTTGAAATCAGAAATGAAATATCTATCAACATTCCAACTGAGGCAAAAAAGATGGCCACAAAAATAACCCTGAAAGAATGAAGGCTGTCGTGAAACCATTCAGTTGAACGGGCAGCATGAACAACCATGCCACCAACGAAAGCCCCTAACGCCGCAGAAATACCAAAAAATGCCGTGAGTATCGCAAAACCAAAGCAAAAAATAATAGCTACAAACACCTGCATTTCATGGTCATCTTTCAGCGTATTGCTAAATGGAAGTGTGAATTCTTTTTTCCGTATCACCCATATTATTACACTAATCAGTAAAAGACCGCCTAACAATTGTAGGATGATTTCTTGAGTTGAAGGGGCAGTTCCACCAAAATAAGAAGTCAGTATAAGCATGGGAACTATCAAAATGTCCTGTGTTAATAAGATGCTGATAACGCATTGCCCGATAGCAGTATTACTTTCTTTATTGTCCTGGAGCAATTTTATAACAACTGCCGAGCTGCTTAAACTAATTATAAAGCCTAAAACAATGATTCGGTTCATACTCCAATTGAAAAAATACCCGATCAGCCCTATCATGAGGATACTGCCGATAATTTGAATTAAAGTGCCAAGGGTAGGTACTTTCCAATTTTTAATGAATTCGGGCAGACTGATTTCCATCCCGATGAAGAAAAGTAGCAGAATTAACCCGAACTCACTAATGGCCCTGATGGCCTCTTCATCAGTAACGATTTCAAACCCGTGCTTTCCGATTAATACACCGGCCAGAATATATGCAATAACATAAGGCTGTCTCACATATCTCAAGATGCCCCCAATCGCAATAATGATTACAGAAATCAGCACAATACTTAGCAATTCAGGATTGATTACAGAAAGTCCAATCATATAATTCGATATTGTTTTAATTGTTAACCTAACAAGGGGTGGATGAATGGGTTGATTGTCCGGAAGGCAAGATGTGTAAAAAGATTTTCAAACAGATCTTCTCTCTAGATCATTGCATTCATAGGGTAAAAGATAATGATTTAAGACAAGCCCTGATAAGTTATGCGTTTAGGCGTTATTAGCCCTTGTTGAATTTATCTCCACTACTTTTTTTATTTACAAACAGGAATATGGTAGCAGTAATCAATCCCAAAATGAATTGCGGTATTATGTAAGAAATCAATGTGCTGGTATCGGTCCCGGCTATGACAGGGCGCTTAAGAACGCAGGCCCCAGCTGACCAGATTTATTTTAAATAAGACAGGAAATAAGCGCAAACCTAGGTGAGCGATGCCTGTGCCTACCCATCAGGAGTAGGCGGGTTATAGGCGTTGTTGTGCTCTGTTACTCCCTCCAGTTATCCATTACTCTCTTGAGATCAGAACCTTCAATTGCTTCTATTATTTCAAAATAAACCCCATTTACATCTTTGGCATGTGCAATATTAACATGAGTAAATGGACTTACATTTGATTTTGTGCATTCAATTCCCAAGTCTAATAAATCACTTACGACTGCTTCATTATTATGGGTTTCCAGACCGAAGTGATCTATCCCTTCGGGATGTCCTTCATCTGCGGGCATAAGCTCTATAAAAGTTGACTTATTGATCTGAAAATATGCAAATATGAGTTGACCATTTTCATCGTCAAATCTGTAAATCATAGGAA
>JABDPU010000230.1 GCA_013042625.1 Flavobacteriaceae bacterium
ATGACCCAATAATATTCGCCTGACAGTACTGGTAACTTTCAATTCCATAGCATAGGTATCAAAAGTTTTACGGGCAGTTTTATAGGAATAACCCAAAAGTTCTTTAATTCGTTTTTGGTAATTATCCCATACTTTTTTATGCAGTTCATTGTTGTCGGTATCATAATTAAAAATGGATAGGTGGTCAATGTTGTGACTGTGGTTAAGTATTAACGGCATATTCTTGTAGTGGGTGTACTGAACTGTTATTTGTAAGGTCTGAATTAAATTACCTGTTGGGTGTTTATCAATACGAATTAGCATATCTGGATTACCCTGCTCCTTTGTCTTAGATCGTCTATGTACTAAATAGTCATATCCATCCTCGTAGTATTTTGATAATGACAGCCACTCATGCCCTTTCTTTTTATCTTTATCTAAAGACAGCCATACCTTACCTAAAGCCTCATCCTCATATAAAGGCATCCGGTCACCATCAACAGTTATACCCCTTTTAATAACAGCGTCTGACATATCCTCATCAAATACCCTATTCTTTAGATTTGCCCATTTGAAATTAACTATGTCAGCCAGGTACATACCACGAGTTAGGAACATCAATAAATAGAACGCAACCGATTGCCAATCACGCAAGGTCTTAATCTTATCAATGGCTTTCATCAGGTCATCCGGGGAAATGGTTTCAATCCTCTTAGGTCGTTCAGGACATCTCAACTGTTTATTCAAAGTGAATTTAGAATGTAAATAACCCCTCATATGGGCATCATTTATAATTGCTCTAATCTTTTTGAAATAACTATTTACAGATGTTCCTGTACGCCCTGCTTTTAATGCATTCCGTTTAAAGGTTTCATGGTTATTGTAGTTTGTAAATTCATGCCATGTAACTACACCCGTTATATTAAGATGTTTTTTAAATGCTGCCAATGTGTTTTTATAGTCTTGATAGGTTACAGGCTTACGGGTTCTTTTCATTTCGGTTTCGATATAATTATCGACGTTATCGTAGGCAGTCCGACCCCGCAAATAATTAACTGCCTGTTCATGACTCCAATTTGCCGTATTATAATTACTCAATGCAGTATCCCTCATATCTATCAGTTCCCGGATAGCTTTATTAATTCCAGCATGATCGACGTGTTTTGGCAACGCTCTAAAGTTGATTTGATCGAAATGCTTTAACCTTATTCGGACTTTAGAAGTAATGTGTTTGCGATACTGATTAGGGCTACCTGCCTTACCATGTGATAGGTAGAATAGAATTGATTGCAACCCACCCTTTTTTACCTGCTTATCTATTTTTAGTGTTATCCTCATATCACAAATTTAAACAATTTAAATAATATCTGTACCCATATCTGTACCCTATCATGCAAATCATAAAATCAGGCGGACTGTGAGGAGTAGTAATAAATGACCTATAAAAAGGGAATAAATTGATATTTAGATATAATTGTTAGAAAAACTTATCAACAATAGAAGGGCTTAGAATAATGGTAATACATGACTGGCAGTCAAGAGGTCGTCGGTTCGAGCCCGATCTTCTCCACATCACTAAAAAATCCGCACAATTAGGTGCGGATTTTTAATTGCAGTAGTGGAGTCACCACGGACCAACGGAGTTAATCCACTCTTTCTAATTGTTCTTTATGTATTCGATAATATGTTCTACCGCATTTTCCATATGTTTCGATAAGTTTTCCTCAGTCCAGGGGTGTGATGTCCCGAAAACATGATTAGCATCTTTGATTATATGCAATTGAGCTTCGGGATTCCAGTTTGCCATATTATAAGCTTCCTTGACGTTAACGGCCTCATCGACATCGCCATGAATTATGAGATGCGGTTTTTCCATTGATCTGACGGCAGATTCGATGTTGAGCTTGTCTGCATTCTTCTCATAATCTTGATAGAACTGAAAATAATGAGGCATTTCCTGTTTGGTCCTGCCATTCATAATATACATGACACCTGATCTCTCCCATGCTTTGAATTCCTCGGAACCCATATTGAAACGCGCTTCAAAATCACTGACCCCGGCCAATGTTATCAGCAATTTTATACGCTCATCTTCAGCAGCTGCTAATGCTGCAATACCTCCGCCACGGCTATGTCCCATAACGCATATATGATCACGATTTACAATATCAAATCGCGAATCTGCAAACACAAAATTCAGAATTGCAACGAGGTCTTCGACCTCCTTACTGTAATTGTTATTTCCGAAGGCTTCCAGGTCAGGAAAATCAATCGGTTGTGACACGGTGCCACCATTAAAAGAAAAATTGAATTTAATTACGGCAATGCCGGAATTCGCCAATGATTCGGACATAACATTCCAAGGCCCCCAATCTTTAAAGCCTTTGTAGCCATGGCAAAAGATGAGAATAGGCATTTCTTTTCCCTGTTCAGGCAAAAAATAATCAACAACCAGTGGTCTGCCATTGGGGCCATCTAATACCAAATTTATTTCCTTGATCATACGGGTTTTTCTATTATATGGTTTTGAGGGTTCAGAATTTCCTTCATTAATCCAATAAGTTGGGATTCAAATTGTTTTAAGGTTTCAGCTTGTATTTCTACATCTTTCATGGCGCCAATTCCTGCTTTGTCTTTTTTGGTAAATTTCAGGAACCCGGAGTTTAAGTTTTTAAATGAAATGATTCCGGCTTCACAGGGGAAGTTTATACCGGAATTCCCATTAAGAATATAAGCATACATTAATACCTGAAAGCTCTTGCTGTATTTTTTATAATCTGTTGTCAGATCACTCCATTCGATGAGATGAACATCTTTTGCTTCAACCTTTCCGGTTTTATAATCGATTACACGCATCACCCCATTGAATTCATCAACCCGATCGATTTGTCCTTTCAGTTTTACCGGGAATCCGATCTCAGTTGCATTCATTTCCCAAATTACGTTTTCTTCTATTCCCAATATCTTGATCCTATTACCCTTGTTTATTGAATCGATTTCAGAATCGATGAACCTTACAACATATTGTTTGGCGATTTCAAAAACGATAAGGTTCTTGCCTCTTGAAAGATCACCTTCCCTGAAGAATTTTTTAAAATGTCTTCTAATTATATTTTCGACAGAAGACTTAGTTGCTTTAAGTTTTTCGCTAGCAAGAAATTTGTTTTTGAATGGGGTGTATATCTCACGCAATGTTTCATGAATGACTGTGCCAAGGGTGTTGGCTGCGACTACTTCTTCAACTTGTTCTATATCATGGACTCCGAGAACATAATTCTTATAGAAATCGAAAGGGTTCCTTATATATTGCAGTAAAGCAGAGGGCGATACGCCAGCTTTAAACTTTTCCCGTATCAGGGCAAGCATATCATCGGTCTTTTCAACGATCCCGGGATCCGATTCTATTTTGGGAATATGAGGGCGAATTACAATTTCCTTAGGATCATGAATGTCTTCTAATTTCATCATGGTTAAAAATCGAGACTTTTCTCCTGTATTCAGCGCATCAGTTTCTGAGTTGTAAAGCAGAAATATTTTTTTTGCCCGCTGAATTAGCCTGAAGAAATGATAGGCATATATAGCATCCTTTTCATGAAACGAAGGTAAACCGAATTCTCTTTTGACATCTGACGGGATGAACGAATTATAGCTCTGACCGGCCGGAAGAATACTTTCATTTACCGAGGTTATGATGACGGTGTCGAAATCGAGAACTCTGGACTCCAGAATTCCCATGACTTGAAGTCCGGCCAGGGGTTCACCCTGAAAATCAAGATTTTCATTTTGCCTGAGATGTTTGAAGAGTTGGAATAAAGCAGTTACCGTGGTTAGATGCGGAAACTGCTCGATAAGATTTTCTACGGAATTCAGAAGTTCATGATAACGAAATAAATACTCTAGAGTAATTTTATTGGACTCTTTATTATCGGTTAGCCGATTTTTAATTCTAAAGACCAGCTGATGAATAGCTTTTAATGAAACCTGAGGATTATTATTCCATGGACTAAACAAAAGATCGATCAATTCTGAATGACTTTCTCCTGCCAAAGATTGCATATCCTTAAGTTTGAGAAAAGTCAGGTTTCTTTTCCTGATTTCATCGCTCACAGATTTGGAAATATTACCAATGTCGCTTTCAAACAACATATAAATGAGAGGATGGTTAAGCAATTCGAGGACGGTGCTATAATAATACCTTGATCCGGATAGTTGTAGTTTGAACCAGCTGTCTAGCAAGCTTGTGAACGGGAAATTACTCAAAGAGATTCCCATTGTCACATTAATGTCGTTCAGGCTCTCACCCAATCCGGAGAGTACCGGAATAAGCAGGCCCTCCTCTCCAAGAAGTACGGCAGTATTATCAAGACGGTTTTTTTCTTCCTCCAACTGAGCCACGAGTTCTCCGACATATTTGGCCTGCCCAATCTGACTGGAGGTTCCTATAAATTGAATGTCCTTATCCTGCTTATACAGATCATGAGTCCATTTAAAGGGATGTTGGTCATAATATCTCCATTGATCTTTGATCAGCCTGATGAAATATCCGGCGCTATGCTTTTTATGTGAAAGGAAGTGATCGTCAATATCCCAGTAGATCTCGGCCATTTCATTGATCAGAAGCTCCTGGATAATGACAGACTCCGCATTGTTCAATGCGTTAAATCCCATAAAAACATGATGCCTGTCTGAATGATTCTGAATATAGTTTTCCAGGTTATTCACAGCTTCCCTGTATAACATGCCCTGGTATCCCATCTGATCATCGAGCAAATCCGTATTCAGGGTTTCATACAAGCTATACAATGATTTCCAGAAGGCAGTATAATCTCGCATCAGAGGCGTCTGCTCATGCTGCATAGACCAATGGTCAAGGTCCTTTATAGCGCTAATGTAATTAAGAACCTTGTCAGGATCAACCAGGTAGCGATCAATTTCGTTAAAGTCATTCAGAAGGGTTTGACCCCA
>JABDPU010000235.1 GCA_013042625.1 Flavobacteriaceae bacterium
AAATCAAGCATCCAAGTGAATTCTGTAATGTTGGAGATACTCTTGAAGTTGTTGTCCTTGAACTCGATGTTGAAGGCCGTAAGCTGAGTCTTGGTCATAAACAAACCAAAGAGAATCCTTGGGATAAATACGAAAAGGAATTCGGATTGGAATCAGTTCATACAACTGAAATAGCCGAGATCGTTGACAAAGGAGCAACAATCAAGCTAAATGAGGATATCACAGCCTTTGTTCCTTCAAGGCATCTTGAGAAAGAAGATGGTAAGAAGTTGAAGAAGGGAGAAGAAGCTGAATTCAAGATTATTGAGTTCAATAAGGACTTTAAACGTGTGGTTGCATCACATACAGCGGTATTCAGAGAAGAAGAGGCTAAGATTGTGAAAGCAGCGGTTAAGAAGGCCAAGAAACAGGCTGCAGAAGCAAAACCAACCTTAGGTGATGCCAATGATGCCCTTCAGGCCCTTAAAGATAAGATGGATGGTAAGAAATAATAATTCTTAAATCCGAAAATTGAAAAGCCTTCATTCTAATAAATGAGGGCTTTTTTATGCTTATAATAGTATGACTGGGAATTTATTTTTTTGACGTAACTTTGCGCACAGAGTTGATAAAGCCGATGAGCAAAAAAGTTTTACTTAATTCTAAGGAAGTAAGCATCATTCTTCACCGTTTGGCTTGTCAACTTATTGAAAATCACAAATCATTTGATCATACCGTACTGGTCGGGATTCAGCCCCGGGGTAAATATCTATTGGACCGTCTGGCTCAAATGTTGAAAACAGATTATAAGATCAAGGATTTAAAAACCGGGAACCTCGATATAACATTCTTCAGGGATGATTTCCGAAGAGGAGAGAAAATCCTTGAAGCCAATACCACTGAGATTGACTTCCTGGTGGAGAACAAAAATGTGGTTTTTATTGATGATGTTCTTTATACTGGACGAAGTATCAGGGCGGCGCTTACGGCTATCCAGTCTTTTGGCCGTCCCAGGAATATTGAATTACTGACCTTGATCGATCGCCGCTTCAGCAGGCATCTGCCAATTCAGCCAGATTATAAAGGACGTCAGGTAGATGCGATCAATCAGGATAGGGTCATAGTAAAATGGAAAGAGCATGATGGGGAAGATGCTGTTTATTTAATTAATAGTTAAAGCATGAGTGAATTAAGTGTTGATCACTTACTGGGCATTAAATATCTTAATAAAAAGGATATTAATCTCATTTTTGAAACTGCCGACCATTTTAAGGAAGTGATTAATCGTCCCATTAAAAAAGTACCTTCATTACGAGATATAACTATTGCTAACCTGTTTTTCGAGAATTCTACACGGACCAAATTATCATTCGAATTGGCGGAAAAACGACTTTCAGCCGATGTTATAAATTTCTCAGCTTCTCAATCTTCAGTTAAAAAAGGGGAGACCCTTATCGATACAGTCAATAATATCCTTTCGATGAAAGTGGATATGGTTGTGATGCGACATCCAAAACCCGGATCCTGTGTCTTCCTGTCAGATCATGTGGATGCCAGGATAATCAATGCGGGAGATGGCGCACATGAGCATCCAACCCAGGCTTTACTGGACACCTATTCAATAAGGGAAAGACTAGGAGAAGTGAAAGGTAAGAACGTGGTCATAGTTGGTGACATCTTGCACAGCAGAGTGGCGTTGTCAAATATCTATGCGTTGAAATTGCTTGGTGCAAAGGTTAAGGTTTGCGGCCCTAAATCCTTAATTCCAAAGCATATAGAAAAATTAGGTGTTAAGGTAGAAACCGATTTAAGATCAGCATTAAATTGGTGTGATGTGGCCAATATGCTTCGGGTTCAACACGAGCGTATGGCAGTAAGCTTTTTTCCGACTACAAGAGAATATAGTCAGCAATATGGCTTGAATAAAGATTTATTAGATAGCCTAGATAAGGAAATCACAGTCATGCATCCCGGACCAATCAACAGGGGAGTGGAGATTACCAGTGACGTGGCCGATTCGGACCAGGCCATAATCCTGGACCAGGTTGAAAATGGAGTAGCTGTTAGAATGGCTGTCATCTACCTCCTGGCTGCAAAAATAAATCGTGAAAATGCTAATTGATAAATCAGGTAATATTACTTTAATCACCCAGGAACGGGCAACCATAGCTGAGTTGGTAAACCGAATGAATGATATGTATAATGAGCTTCAACATGACCATATCATTTTTAACCTGAGTAGCCTGGATTCAATTGAATTGAATAGTATTGTCGAATTCCTCGATTTGTCGAATCGACACAGGAATTCAAATCACTCCTTCGTTATAGTGACCGAACAGATCGATTTCGACCTGGTCCCTGATGAACTTGTTGTTGTACCAACACTCCAGGAAGCTTATGACATCATAGAAATGGAGGAAATTGAAAGAGACCTCGGCTTCTGATATGGAACTCACAATATTAGGTTGTCACAGCGCTACACCAAGAGTAAACACCCATCCCACCTCCCAGGTCCTTCAGATAAAAAATCACCTGTTCTTAATCGATTGCGGAGAGGGAACCCAGGTCTTATTAAGAAAGTACAAGATCAAGTTCTCAAAGATCAAGCATATATTTATTTCACATTTGCATGGAGATCATTATTTTGGATTGGTGGGCTTAATCTCGACATTCCGACTGTTATCGCGGGAGAATGAACTTCATGTTTACGGTCCGAAGGGAATTAAAGAAGTGATCACACTTCAGATGAAACTGGCAGATTCCTGGACTAATTATCCTTTATATTTCCATGAACTGAGTTCAAAAAAATCAGAGTTGATTTTTGAGGATGACAAGGTTGAGGTACATACCATCCCATTGAATCATCGTATTTATACCAACGGCTACCTGTTTAAGGAGAAACCAGCTGAGAGAAAGTTATTGGTTGAAAAAGCTAAAGCCGCCGGAGTTCATAAGGCTTATTTTTCAAAATTAAAACAGGGTTATGATGTGGAAAACGAAAAAGGGGAGCTGATCAAAAACGAAAGTGTTACCCAGGACGGTCCAAAGGCCAGGTCCTATGCGTATTGTAGTGATACAGTTTATGATACGAGTATTATTCCGATAATACGCAATACTGATGCCTTATATCATGAATCGACCTTTCTGGAGGAGCATAGTCATTTAACCAAAAGCACGAAACATTCTACGGCGCTGGAAGCTGGAAAGATTGCAAGCCAGGCGAATGCCGGTATGCTTATCCTTGGGCACTTTTCTTCAAGGTATAATGATATTGAGGATTTCCGGAGGGAGGCCGCAGCTGCTTTTGATACTATTGAATTGGCTGAAACTGGCAAAACCATTATTATTTAGGGTGACTGACAACAACGGTTTCTTCTTTTTACTGAATTGAAAAAGCTTTAACTTGCATGCCTTATGGAAAAAGACCTTGGTCATTATAGGAAGTCTTACGAAAAGGGCGAGCTGTCTGAAAAACTCGTTCCGGAGAACCCTTTGGAATTATTTCAAAAGTGGTTCCACCAGGTAGAAGATTCAGGTTTCGATGATGAGGCTAATGCCATGACGCTTTCAACTGTTGGTTTGGATGGATTCCCCAAAGGCCGTATTGTACTTTTGAAAAGAATGACCTATGAAGGTTTCATCTTTTTTACTAATTACCAAAGTGAGAAAGGTAGATCTATTGAAAATAATCCGAAATCCTGCTTGTCTTTTTTCTGGCATGGAATGGAACGTCAGGTCATAATTAAAGGGCATATTGAAAAAATAGCTGAAAACCTGAGTGATGGTTATTTTGAGACGAGGCCAAGAGGTAGTCAGCTTAGTGCTCACGTTTCCGATCAAAGCGAAGTTATAGTGAATAGGGAAGTCCTTGAGAAGAAACTTCAAGAATTAGAAAAGCAGTTCGAAGGAAAAGAGGTTCCACGACCCGGACATTGGGGAGGCTTTATATTGAAACCTATTGAGATTGAGTTCTGGCAGGGTAGGGCTAATCGGCTACATGACAGGATTAGATATAGGTTAGATAGCGAGTATAATTGGATTATTGAGAGGCTAGCTCCGTAAGCATCGATTAAATAGTCTATAAAACCGATGAAATACACAATATCTCTCCTTAAAAGTGCATTTCATCGATAAAAACACTTATAAGTTCGATAAAAAGCACGCATTTCATCGATATTAACATTTCTTTAACAGTAGCTGTGATTTAGGGTTTATATTTTGCCAGTCCAAATCTAAAAACCCTACAATGAAACGACCTACGTTATGGCCAATATTGGCACTGGCTGCTATGTTGACCTTCTCATGTTCAACAGATGCAATTGAAGAGGAAACAATTGATGCCATTGTTGCATCTCATGTTCCTAACACGAAGGAAATCGAGATTGAGATTATGGAGATTATCAATAATCACAGGATCGAAGCAGGATTGAATCCATTGAACAATCTCGGACAAGTTAAGGCAGAAGCTTATAACCACACCGAATATATGATTGAAAGAAATGGAATCTCCCATGATAACTTCTTTATTAGGAAGGCTAACCTTGAGAATACAGTTGGAGCCGTAAGAGTTGGCGAAAATGTTGCCTACGGTTACAGATATGCCCAGTCTGTAGTGAATGCCTGGCTAAACAGTCCGGGTCACCGCGATGTTATTGAAGGCGATTATACCGACTTTGAAATATCTGCGGAACAGGATGTAGAAGGACGATGGTACTATACAAACATATTTGTAAAAAAATAATACCCCAAGTTTTTCATATAGCATAATTCATTTAGAATTAGACCAAAGAACCTCCGAAATGGAGGTTCTTTTTTTATAGGTCTGAAATGAAAAGAGCCGCTCTAATGAGCGGCTCCAAGTAATAAGTTAGATTGAATTCAAAAGTATTCAATACTCCGTTAGGGAAGTGAAAACATATTACTTACAGTGATGGGTACACATGAATGGTTTGCTATTAATCAATTATAAAAGGATTAATTGACTCTATTCGCATATGTTTCCCCTTTACTTAAGTTATTTATTTGTTGGATTAAACTAAATAATACAAGTTGATACTAGAGACAACCAGAAACGAATTTCATGACAATCGGTCTATTTGAATGGGCTTAACACCTTAAAAATGGACCGATTGTTATGGTTGAAATTCTAATGTGATTTACTCATCGCATTTTCTGACAGGCGTCTCATCCACAATACTGAAAACAGATCTTCTGTTTTCTTTATGGCAAAGGACCTGATCTGCATTGAGCGATCTGTCTTGTAATCTGCAGTCGGAACAGTTCTTGTTTTTGAGTTCAGATTCTCCTTTTCCGACGGCACTATTGATGCGATCTCCGAAACCGCGACCTACGAAATAAGCTTTCGTAGATTGTGCACGTTTCCCAGACAACCATTCGTTGTATTCGTCAGAACCACGGCAGTCTGTATGCGATTCTATATCGATTACGAGACGTGGATCTTCCTTCATAAGGGTGATTATATTCTCCAATTCCCTTTTACCCTCAGGAGTAATCTCCCAACGGTTAAATACAAAGGTGATATCATTGATTACAATCTCACCAGGCTCATACAGAGCCTTTAATTGGAGATTTTTTTCAAGTGCTTCCTCATGAATATTGCTGGTCGTAAATTCCTCAATATCTTCATTGTTATAGCACACTCGGTTAGCTACAACCCGATATTTTCTATTACAGTCAAGTTCAAAGGAGTAGTAACCATCGGCCTTGGTAAACACTGAATCAAGGACCATCTTTTGTTCGTCGATTAGCCTTACCCTGGCATTTTCAAGTAGTGCGCCTGTCTCCATATCGGTTACAACACCGCTAACCGTCTGCAAACAGATGCTTTCCCCAAAACTATAAATGTCATCATTGCCGCTTTGCTCATCACCTTTATCCCATGGACGATTAGACGAGAAATATCCCTTACTACCTTCTTCGTTAATAAATAAGGCAAAATCGTCATATGGCCCGTTAAACGGACGCTTCATATTTTCAATTATCGTGGAGTCTTCTGCTACATTCAGCGCGTTTGTCTTATACAGGTCGAGTAATCCATGGTTTAACAAGGCTGGTGAGTCAGAAGAAAAATAAAGGGTGTTATCTTCTGTTATATATGGAAACATTTCACGTTCAGGGGAATTCACATTACCCGGAAGTAATGTCACCGGACCGAAAGAACCATCATCCATGATATCAACATAGAAAATATCAGTGGTACAATCGTCATTGACATTCCTGCATTTTTTAGCAATTTCTGAATACCCACTATTTCGATTCCCTTGAGCATCTTGTTCTCGGTCAGATACAAAATATAGACGTTTTTCATCAGGACTCAGCGCAGGATGACCTGTGGATCTTTTGTTCATATTAAATGGAAGTTCTTCCAGGTTACTCCATTGTCCGTTCACATTTGTGGCGCGGTAAATCTTGAGGTTGGAAGATCCTTTCCCGTCATATTTTACACGATTTCTGTCGTTAACATTATCCCTTGTGAAATACATGGTTTTTCCATCTCTTGTGATAGTCACTGTACCTTCATGTACCTCAGTCCTGATAGAATCGGATGTTACCAAATTCAAATTTTCATATTGGGTTGAATCCTCTTTTGCTTCGACATCCACCTGGTATATATCTAAATACGGTTGTTCATTCCATTGATATACCTTGCCTTCAGGATTTCGGTTAGAGGCAAAATATAACTTGTTATTATGCACGAATGAACCGAAATCGGAATATGGAGTATTAATGTTCACAAGGTTTTCAATTGCTACCGAACGTCCATTGATTAAGGCCGAATCGTTTAAAATGTTGAGATCTTTAATGATATAAGCTCGGGCTTCCTGTTCAGTCTCATTCTTTTTCCTTTCGATGTAGAACGGAACTTTTTCATTAGCCTCTACGTATCTCTCCTGACCTCTTAGGCATTGAATATATTTATGCAGGTATTCTGCAGTAAACTCATCCTCGTAGGTTTCCCACGCTTCTTCATACCATCTAAGCGCTTCATCAGAATTCGAGTTGTTAAAGTAACAATCGCCTAGTCGAGTTAGTAATTCATAGCTACGCGTACCGTCGTCATAAGCCATCTTAAAAAATTTCGCAGCATCAACGTATGAATAATTTTCATAAAATATATTTGCAACCCTCAATTGACCTGATGAAATGGTACAATAGGCAAAGGCAAGCAATATGAGTAAGTATTTCGGTTTCATATTCTTTACTTTTAAAAATAGCGTGGTGATTTAATACGATTCTTTTTAGGTTCCCAGATCAACAGTATCTCATGAGTGCCATCGGAATAAGGCCGAATATCTGAAATAGGATGTTCATAAGCATATCCGACACGGATTTCTTTAGTGACCTGCCAATCGGCAATCCCTCCGAAGGCACCTGCAGATTCATTGAATCTATATGCGGCACCTAGCCAAAACTTTTCATTAAATAAGAAGTTAGCCGAAAGGTCATAAGACATAGGCGCACCATCTGTAGCTTTTACCATAAAGGCAGGCTTAAATTTGGTTTCGCCATTTTTAGCTATATCAAATACATAACCTCCGGTCATGTAAAAGCTTATTCGCTCAGCTGCTACATATTCCACCTGGCCATTCCTTGAATTATTCCAGTCCGTATTTAAAATACGAGGTGCGGAAAGTCCGACATACCAACGATTGGTATGAAGATATGCTCCAAGGCCTATATTCGGACTCCAACGGTCGGAAACATCATTAAAATACAGATCTTCCACAATCGATGGATCATTAAGGAGTTCCTGATCCAGACTGTAATGCGTGAATCCTCCTTTAATTCCAAAGGCAAGTTTTATAGGATGAACTTGAGAGTCATGCTTAAATTCACCTACCTGTATGGTATATGAAAAGTCTGCGTATAGATAAACAAAGTTTTCGTAACCCAGCTCATCATTCATGAAAGAAAATCCTAATCCTACTTGATCATTTTTACGCATCGGAGTATGGATGGAAACGGTCTGTGTTGTAGGACCGCCTTCAAGACCTACCCATTGGCTTCTATGCAATCCAACAAAGTATAGGGTTTCCTTACTTCCAGCATAGGCCGGATTAATTGATACCGTATTGTACATATACTGAGTGAATTGAGGCAATTGCTGTGCAAATGCAGATCCAAAACTGAGAACTATCAGTATAACGAGATTGAATTTAATTATAGGTTTCATAACAGTTTAAGTTTAGTTGGTTCCTACGTAGATAGGCCCCGCAAATGGTTTCAATCCACTGTTTCTTAAGTTAACTATGTAGTAGTAGGTTCCTGTTGGTACCGTACCTGAACTTCCAAATGAATTGCTGTGCGAGTTTCCATTCCAACAATCGGTATCAGGATCATAATTCATGTTTTCATAAATCTTGGCTCCCCAACGATTGAATATTTGAACCTCAATTACAAACTCACACTCCCTTATGAAGTTTTCTTCACCATCGGCATCAACAAGCTTCACCTGGAAGCACTCATTCCATTGGTCACCATTTGCTGTAATGGCTTTAGAGATTACCACATTATCAGCATCGACACAAAGATCTTCACAATCCTCGTCTATAGTGATCACTACATCAGTTCTTGATGGACAGAATTCATCGTCTATTACATAGGTGAAGGTATACTGATCTTCTACATCATCAAAGGAAATAGGATTAACTTCACTTCCGTTCAAGGTGATATTACCTTCAGTCACTTCCCATTCACCATCCAGTGGATAATCTCCTATAAGGAAATCAAACAGGTTGGCGACAAAGAGATCTTCCGCACAAAGCGCAATATCTTCTTCAGCTTCAATAATAGTTGAAGGCAAAACATAAACAGTTTGAGTAAACTCTGATACATTTCCGCAATCATCACTAACAGTCCAGATGTATGTGATTTCATAAGTACTGGATGAACCATCATTGGTAGACTCCATACTTTCTTGGACTTCAATGTTATCAGAACAATTATCCTCAAATTCCAGTACAGGTGGTTCAGGAATTTCATCACATAAAACTGTAATTTCTGATTCGAGTTCTCCAACAAGGGTAGGAGCCTCATTATCTTCAACAGTAATGATCTGGATATGGACCGTTTCGTTTCCACATGCGTCCACGGCAGTCCAGGTTCTAGTTATTATTGAATCTCCTGAACACGCACCTTCTTCTTGTTCTTCCGTAAAGGTAAGATCTGCCATACCACAGTTATCGGTGGCACTTAGTTCGGCCGGAACAGGGATGTTATCACAATCTACAGTATCATCCTCAGGCAAGTCACTCAGTACAGGTGGAGTTGTATCTGAAGAGGTGATGGTTTGAACAGCAGTTGCTGTATTTCCACAATCGTCAGTTAATGTCCATGTACGTGTAATAATTACATCTGAAGGACATTCTCCATCTGCAAAGCTATCGGTGTAAGTAGCTTCCAATTCTGTTGAGCAGTTATCTGCTTCATCGGTTACATCACCTGTAAGGGACAGATCGGTAGCATCCTCATCACATTCAATACTTATATCAGCAGGTGCTGTAAATGTAGGCGGAGTAGTATCGACTACGCTAATGACTTGATCAGCCGTAGTTGTATTACCACAATCGTCAACAAGTGTCCAGGTACGAGTAATTATAGATTCATTGGCACAGGCACCAGGTGCAACACTATCAGTATAGGTCGCTTCCAGACCGGTAGAGCAGTTGTCTGCTTCATCGGTTACATCACCTGTAAGGATAAGATCACTAGGATCCTGGTCACATTCTATGGTGATATCGGCAGGTACGGTGAATGTAGGCGCAGTAGTATCTTCTATTGTAAATGTAGCCGACGTCTTTATTAAATTACCACATTCATCCATTGCAGTAAATTCAACTAAAGCCGATCCGGTTTCTCCACAATCATCAGATAATTTTATGAAGTTATTAACCCAAGTGACAGAGCTGCAAGTATCCTCTGCAACCGCCCCTCCTTGAGAATTTAACCAATCATTAAGTTCTGTAATATTTCCAGCACCATCGCATTCAACTTTTAAATCAGATGCAGGTGTTGTAATATTAGGGGCCGTCGTATCTTCTATGGTGAAAGTGGCAGTTGTTGTATTCGTATTACCACATATATCAGTGGCTGTGAATGTCACGATCGCTGAACCAGTTTGTGGACTGCATCCTTCTGTCAATGCAGTAAAGTCATTAGTCCAAGTAACGTTTCCGCAACTATCAGAGGCTGATGCGCCTCCATTGGTGCTTAACCAGTTATTTAATTCTGTCGTATTCCCTGATCCATCACATTCAACAGTTAAATCAGCAGCCTCAGTATCAATCGTTGGTGCTGTAGTGTCATCAATTGTAATGGTTTGTGTATCGTTAGCAGTTTTACCGCAGGCATCGGTAACGATGAATGTCCTCGTTACTACCGTTGGGCAGTTGTCTGCATTAACATCCGTATAAGTAATGGTGTCAATTGCAGTATCATCTGAAGCATTTCCATTTCCACCCAGAGCAGCCTGAAGTTGAGCCAGGCTAATGGTTACAGCTGTTTCGCTGTAAGCTAAATCGGAAATCGCTCCTGTATCACAACCTTCAATTGTGTAATCGTCCGGAGCGGTGATCTGGGGATCTTCAGCATCGTTAATTCCAATTGTAATCGTTTCTGTTGTAGTACAATCTGCGGAATCTGTTATCGTTACCTGGATCGAACCAGTTGATGCACCTGTAAATGATAAAACCGTAGAAGGCGGGCCGTTCAATGCTGTGGTCCCACCTGTTGTATTGTTGTCGACATTAAATGTGTAGGGGGGCGTACCTCCTGAAGCGGTAAAACTGCCGCTACCATTTCCACCCGCACAATCATCATTTGTACTATCTGTGATCAATCCAAGTTCATCGGGAATATCTAATTGTAAGGTATATACAGTAAGATTGAAATTTCCATTAATATCGGTAACTCTCAAGGTTGGATTATAAGGACCACCATTTATGTCATAAGAAACAATTGGATTGGATGCCGTTCCACCTATTAATGTTCCACCATCAAAATTCCATGCATAGCTATATGGCTGAGTCCCACCATTTGTTGTAGATTCGAAAGAAACAACAGCCTCACTTCCGGAAGTACAGGCGGTATATTCGAATTGAACGGCAAGAGGTGTGGATACAATTAGATCTGTTGTAAATTGACATTGAGACTGGCTGTAATCACCACAATCAAAATTTACCGGATCAGGAGCGTTATTGGGAGTGGTTTTCCAAACAGCCATGGGATTCATCAGGGTCAATTCCTCTCCACAATTCCAGGTAAATGGTCCATATATCAATTTTGGAACCTGACCTTGGTTGGCGCTCGGAAGCGTTCCCAGATATTCATTTACCAATAGAGTATTATCACCAACCTGTAGATCGGCGAAAAATCTGGAGTGATAAACGTTTGTATTCTGGTTGGATTCCAAGGAGGCAATCATGTACACTAATTGCGAATCACCAGGTGTACAGGATGTATTGGTTAATGGCGTGCCTGGAATGTCTGTGGCACTGAGATAAACATCCGTAATAGTATAATTATTGGATGTACATCCATAACCGCATGTTCTCAAATCCAGCTGCGCATTCGCTTCCGTTAAACCGGTAACGGCAAAAATAAGAGCGACCAGAAATGTTTTTAGGTTGGTTTTCATGTAATTAGTTTTCATACCTTAAAAACTTTTAAAATAGATAGTGATTAATAGCAGTAATTGTTTTCAATTTTTCCTAAACCTATTCTTCAGAATAAACTTAGAAATATAATGTGACCAGAATAAACAGCATTGCGCTGGTTAAAATGAATACATTGTTCAATAAATATGAGGGAAGAAATTCGCTGTCGTAAACAGCAATTGGATTAATTTCGGAGGTATGATTTGGGGTCATATACATTTATTATATATTACAAATGAACTTATCAAATGGCTCAATAACAAATATTAATGTTAAATCACCAATAATTTCGATAAACAGATAATTCGTTACTTTGTACCGATAATTAACGCTTTTTAACGATACTGCAAATGAAGACATTAGTACTCGTAAGACATGCCAAATCTTCTTGGGAGCACGATTTACCGGACAGAGATAGGCCTCTGAAAAAGAGAGGGGTAAACGATTCAAATCTTGTGTCAAAGGCATTTACTAAAGATGAATTTCGGCCGCAGAAAATTATTTCAAGCCCTGCGAATCGTGCGTTTAGCACATGCCGGATATTTATGCAAAATTTATCTTATTCCGAAGTCCTTCTTGAGAAAAACGATAACCTTTATGATTTCGGTGGATTCAGTGTATTAAATGTTTTGAAATCCCTGGATAATGACCTGGATGCTGTCATGATTTTTGGACATAATCATGCGTTTACATCTTTGTCAAATAGCTTGGGAGACCGATATATAGATAATCTACCGACTTCGGGATTAGTAAAAATTGAGCTTGCGATTGATAAATGGAGTGATCTGAAGAAAGGAAAGACGGTACATACCATATTTCCGAGGGATCTGAAATGACTAAAAGGAATTAGTCTTAATTATACAGATCGGGGCATTTGCACCTTGGCCTTGGCACTTCAAATTCATAGCTTAGGATCAATTCATGAGAGCCCGAGGTATACGGATTTAAATCGGAGGTGATATAATCGTATGAATATCCTATGGATAAGGATTTATTCACCTTGAAATTTGCCATGGCTCCAAACGCCTCAGTAAACCTGTAAAACCCTGTTAACCAAAGCTTTTCCTTTAACAGGACACTTGATGATATATCAACTGTCATCGGTGCACCATTGGTAAATTTAACAAGGAAAGTAGGCTTGAATTTAATATGTTTGTTAACCTCAAAGAGGTATCCTCCATTCAAATAATAATTTACTCGATCGTTTTCGAAATAAGCGGTATTATTATCGTCCAGAAATCTTAAAAATTTGGGAGCTGCCAGACCAAAGTATAAGTATTCGGTTCTGAAGTATATTCCTGCTCCAATATTGGGTTTCCATTGGTAATAGAGGTTATCCAGGAAAGGATCGTCATTATACAAGGGATCATTGAGCAGATCGTCGTCCAGATCGAACTTACTTGCCCCAATTTTTAATCCGAATGCCAACATATAATCTTCGGAAAGGTTAATGGTATATGACACATCTGCTGCAACATCTAAGGCTCTTTCATAGGCAAGTCTGTCATTGATTACAGACAGGCCAATTCCAAGTTTCGAACCTGGAATAGAAGAATGAACCGAAAGGGTTTGTGTAATAGGTGCACCATTCAATCCAACCCACTGATTACGGTTTAATACATTGATCACCAATATTTCCCTGGATCCAGCATAGGCGGGATTAAATGCAATAGTATTATACATATATTGTGTGAACTGAGGCTGCTGCTGGGCAAAAGTGCCTAGGCTAACCAAAAAGAAAACGATATAAATAGTAATGTTTCTCATGATGTTATTTTTCAGTTCCCAGGTATATATAGCCTTGTATTGGTTTCATATCGCTATCACGTAATTCTACAACGTAATAGTAAGATCCGCTTGGCAGAGTGGGTGAGTTGCCTAATGCACCTGAAGGTGCAGCACCACTCCAGTCATTTTGATAATCTTTAGCCTCATAAACTTTATTACCCCATCGATTAAAAATCATGATGTCTACACGGATTTCACAATCTCGATTTGCGTCCGGATTGGTTTCATAGTGTACCTCGAATTTATCATGAATTCCATCATTGTTAGGGGTGACAAGTTTTGATATGGTCACATCGGAGAATGATCTTATACAAGGGTAATCGATACAATCGTCATTGATATTGATAATGATATCCTGGGTGCGAACACAGGTGTTTTCATTAACCGTATAAGTGAATGCATAATTACCAAATGGCAAAGCGGCCGGATCGATAATATAATCCACCAGTAATTCTGGATTGTCGCTCGTCCATGTTCCGGAGCCATCTACCGTAATCAGATCATTTAAATTTATTGGTGCTTCATCAATACATAATACAAGATCTGTATTAACCTGAACGGTTTCATCCGTCATATGAATAACCTGGGTCTGCGTTGTACTGTTGAAACAGTCATCTGTTGCCGTCCATGTACGTATAATATCATAGTTGTTGTCGTCTATCTGAATAGTATCTTCATCAAACTGTATATCGATGTCCTGATCACAATTGTCTGTAATCTCCAAAGATGGAATTTCAGGAACGGTTCCACAGAACACACTAACCTCAGGCTCAATTGCTGTCACTACCTGGGGAGCTTCCGTATCTTCAACGGTAATTAAATGAGTCAGTTCTAATATATTCCCACACTCATCTTCAACAGCGTAGGTGCGGAGCACGAAAGTGCTGCAATCTATTGTATCAATCGATTCAGAGCTAAGGCTTACAGTAATTGATGTACAATTGTCCTGTGCATCTGTAATGATTCCAATATCGGCGTCCGGTACATCATCAAGGCACGCAACCGTAATGTCTGCCGGTTCAGTCGCCGTTGGAGCTTCCTGATCGTTATAAATCTCGAACAATTGGATTAAATCAATAGAGTTTCCACAGCTGTCAGTTATCCTGTATTTCCGGGTGATTGTTTCCGGACAGGATTGTTCATCAGAAAGATCTGAAACATGTATAACAGTAGGAACAGATACGTTGTCTGATACATTTAAAATAGTATTGATGTCTGGAGCCGGAATTGAACCCGGGTCTATACAATACAACACTTCATCGGCAGGTGCCGTACCTGTAGGCGGTTCAATGTCTTCTACAAAAATGTTTTGGAATACATTTATTGAATTTCCACAATCATCAGTAACACTATATGTTCTGGTCAGGATTTGCGGGCACTGGTCATTATTCGATATTTCCGAAACAAAAGCTACGGAAGGAATTGAGCAATTATCTGCTTCATCCAGCACCACTTCGGGATCCGGCGCAGGAACATCATTTTGATCATAAACCGTTATATCATCAGGATTGGATGCCGTTGGAGGAACATCATCATCAATGATAATGGCATGTGAAACCTGGATACTGTTACCACAATCGTCAGTTACACTGTAAATCCGTGTGATGATTTGCGGACAGCTTTGATTGTTATTCGATTCTGAAACAAAGGCCACAACAGGAGTAGAATTGTTATCAGCAGCATCTGTGACTATTGAAATATCCGGGGCAGGAACCTCTGTTTCACAGCTATAGGTATCGGGTTCCGGATCGGAAGCTGTTGGCGCGGTTGTATCTCCAATAATAATTAAATGGTTTACATCAATGAAATTACCACAGTCGTCCGTGACCCTGTAGGTTCGGGTTAAGGTTTCCGGGCAGCTAGAATTATCGGAAACTTCTCCAATATATGTTACTGTTGGAATACTACAATTATCAGCTTCATCAATAACCACTGCCGGATCGGGAGCAGGTACATTTGAAGCTTCGCTTACAGATGTTGTTGCGGGATCACTAGCCGTAGGTGCAATGGTGTCATCCACTAAAAATGTTTGACTTACCTGAATGCTATTGCCACATGCGTCAGTAACGCTGTATATTCTTGTTATGGTTTCCGGACAACTTAAATTGTCTGATGAATCGGAAACAAAAGCCACCACTGGTACGGAGCAATTATCACTTTCGTCTGTGACAACTCCGGGATCGGGCGCAGGTATATCCGAACTACAGGCAACAGTTAGTCCTGCTGGGTTTGATGCTGTAGGGAAAATGGTATCGCTGATTGTAATGAGTTGCGTCAGATCAATAAAGTTCCCACAGTCATCAATTACGCGATAAGTTCGAGTGATAGTTTCCGGACAAGATGAATTGTCGGATATATCTGAAATGAACTGAACCTGCGGAATAGAGCAATTATCGGCCTCATCGGTAATAATATCCGGATTCGGGATAGGCACCTCATCAATACAGTCCACGTTTATATTAGATGGCGCTGTAGCCGTTGGGAGTTCATTGTCGGTGACATTAATAAGTTGAGTAACCAGGATTGAGTTTCCACATGAATCAGATACACTATAAGTTCTTGTTATTCTCTCATTGCAGGCATTATCGGATACATCAGATACAAATTCTACCAAAGGATTGGAACAATTATCGGCAGCATCTGATACTACATTGATATCTGGTGGCGGAATAGCTGCATTACAGTTTACATTTATATCCGGTGGATTACTGGCTGTTGGTGGCGTGGTGTCGTCTACAGTTATGGTATGGGATACCAGGAATTGGTTACCACATTCGTCGGTTACACTATACACCCTTGTTACTTGTTCAAAACAAGTAACTACGACGGTTTCTGAAACAAATTCAACTACCGGAGGTACACAATTATCAGCTTCATCGGTCACCACATTAACATCTGGCGGAGGAATCGCTGAAGAGCAACTAACCACTATATCTGCCGGATCACTGGCTGTAGGGGGAGTGGTATCGTCTAAGGGTCCACATGAATTACATGCAGAAACCAGGCAATTGGTAATTATAACATCAACTGTTTGTGTATAGG
>JABDPU010000241.1 GCA_013042625.1 Flavobacteriaceae bacterium
GTGACGAGGAGGGTGTTCTCTGGTCCGGATTGGACTGGAGTCAGTTCACCATCCTTAAACCATTCATATAGATAGGTTCCCGGTGGTAATGCTGTTGCTGTCAATAAGACATCAAGATTTACGCAATTTAAGTCACCGTCTTTTTCTACAGAGACCGAATATTCCGGAGTATCTCCTAATGGATATGGCCCGGAACCATCTTTAAGTTCTGAGGTAAATGAAGTGGAGGATCTTGATTTTACCAAAATCGATCCCAAAATATTTTCACATGATCCAGAGGTTACAGTGCCATCAATTCCGAGTAAGGTAGCATTGATACCAAATTCAGCGAATGTTGGTGCAACATAGAACTCGGTAACATTGCCATCAGTTCCTATAGTTTTCCAGGAAGGGGCATTGACGTCCCCAGTTGTATTATCCTGTGCAACGATAGCGGAAACTCCTGGCACATTACTAACAGGCACTATACGAGCATAACCATACTGCTCTCCATTGGTATTATTACAAGGATAGAACTCATAATTAATAGGCCCGGTAAGTGCATCTCCGAAGGTAAACGAATTCAGGCCTCCGAGTGCATTATATGCGATGAAGTCGTCATCGGTTAACACATTAGGATCTCCTGTTAAGGCAGCAACAAAAAACGAATCGATCCAGGCATAAACCCTGATATCGGCAGCTGCTCCACCATTGGTATAGTTGGCTGAGAAGATCAAATCTCCCTTTTGATCAGGTGATCCATCCGGGAAGAAGGTGTATGCCGTATGACCACAGTTAGGTCCGGTATTGATCAGACTTTCAGATACCGGATCATATTCAACGTCTGATCGGAAGACTTCAAAATCCAGGTAATTGTTTCCGTTCGGGCTACGTGTTGTGGCGCCGAAAAAGACCCATAGATTTTGAGTCCCGGCTGATCGACGAATATGAGCATAGACATCGATGATGTCATTTTTCTGCGGTGTGTCTCCTTCCTTGTATGACCAGGTAGAGGGGTCATCAAAGTTTTTGTCATCACCTCCACCAAAGACGGTCAAATCCATTTCGCCACCTTTTGTGTGCTGGTCACGCGCATAAATGGCGTCCAGCCAGCGATTAAAATTCCCATCCAGATAGCCAAAAGGCTGTGACATTCTGAATTCGGCCTGGATGTTATCTCCGGCCAACAGGGCTGCTCTGGTAGCAGCGTTTTCAGGAGAGGTTTCATCAATGACCCCCATTCCTGCGGCTCCCTGGAGCCAGTCATCTGTAAGGGTTACAGTTCCATCTGGCAATTCAAAAATTCCAGAATAGGCATCTGCGTCAACTTCAAAATCGGCTACTACCGAAGTCTGAAGTGGAACTGCCTGACCATGTACAGTTAAGTTCAAACAAAAAAAGCAAGCCAGAAACCATAAGGCTGCCAGATTGCTGTAACGTTTCGAATCGAAGATTCGATTAGTAAAGCTTTTCATGTATTTAATATTTGATTAATAACAATTAACCAAAACATAAATCAGTATGTCCAAAATAAACTCGGGCCGTAGGGAGGATAAAATAAAGTCGTTTTAAAGACTAAAGGCTCGCTATTTTATCAGACTATCGGGGTAATTTTGATATCTAACGTAGTAGTAAGATACGGATTACTATTGAGATGTAATTGTATATATTTTATCTTATCGACAAATGGTGAAAAATATCGCTGAACTACATTTAATTATTAAATTTACGACCTGACACGTATAAGCCTTAAAACCATGCTTTCTTTTCAAAAACTAGAAGATCACAGGGTGCTGCTTTCATTGATTGAAATGGAAGATACGGGGAAACTTTTATCCATTGCAAAAGAGCCCGGATTGATTCAATATTCGCCAGGCGAGATTCATACGGAAGACGCCTTGAACAACTATACGGAAATGGCATTGAAAGACTACCATAATGGATCTGCTATCCCTGTAATCATTTATGATAAGAAAGTAAGACGATTTGCCGGCAGTACCCGATTTGGAAAAATTGATCATTTGAATAAAGTTCTTCATATCGGCTGGACTTGGATCGGCAAGGATTTTCAAGGCAGTGGATTAAACAATAATATGAAGTATCTCATGCTTGAATATGCTTTTGAAACGCTCGGTTTTTTTAAAGTGGAATTCAGAATTGATGAACGCAATACCAGGTCACGCCATGCGGTTGAGAAAATCGGTGCCAGCCTGGAGGGTATCCTTAGGAAGGATACTATACTGTCTGATGGTTTCAGAAGAAATACCTGCTGTTATGGTATTTTGATAGAGGAATGGCCGGATATTAAAGCCGATTTAATTTCCATCCTATCTAAATGAGTTTGGCCACTATATCTTTAACCGGAAGAACAGCATGGGTATGTTCAATACTTGGCCCGGCTACCCAAACCGTTTTATAGGTCGCTTTTAAGGCAGCCTTTTCAGTGGCCTTCATCCCAATGGAAAAACGGATCATTTTCACCCATTTTTTTAGTTTTTTATTTTTATTGAGAACACGTTCAATCCAGGTTGCTTTGGTGCCGATCTTCTGAACATATGGCGTATTGATCACCGTACAGGGTGTACCCGAAATCCGTTCAGTCATAACTATATCATCTGCACCATATTCTACACAGGCCTGTTTATAATCATCGGTAACATTGGCTTCTACGGAAGCGATAAACGGGCTCCCAACTGAAACACCAACTGCACCATAGGACAACATTTTCTCTACATCTTCCTTACGTCCAACTCCTCCTGCCGAAATAACCGGAAGATCACATCCGGACTTGATCTCCTGGATCAATTGTTCGGGAGACATGGGTCCCCGATGGCCGCCGGCCTGGTTGTTTACCGCAATAACAGCATCGGCGCCAAGGCCTTCAACTTTTTTAGCAAACTTAAGATCAACAACATCGCAGAATACCTTTATTCCAACCTTGTGCGCTTCGCGTATGGTTTCCTCAGGGCTTCCCAGGGAAGTAATGATAAAATCGCAACCCTCCTCACAAATGACCTTTAGTTGTCCTATGTATTTGACATTCGATTTATTAACGATCAGGTTAAATCCAAATGCTCCACCCTGGGGTTTTGCTGCTTTCAATTCTTTTAAAGCAGCTCGAAGCTCATCCAATGTCCGGTAGTTTAGTGCTGGAATACAACCGGCAATACCACAGTTCATAGCTTCAATGACCATAGCGGTATTAGAGACCAGGAACATAGGTGCCTGGATTATGGGATGATCAATTTTAAGCAGGGTATTTAAACTATCCATAGAAATAAAATTTGAGTCCAAAGATATCAAAATAGCCCTAAAAAAAAGAGGCCTCAAGATGAGGCCTCAAACAGATATTGTAACGTTCTATGATATATTGAAGAAATTTTAGACTAATTCTTTATAAATCGGAATATCTGTGTATTGTTATCGATTTCAACCTTCAAAAGATAAGCTCCGCTTTGAAGCGCAGATACGTCAATTGTTTTGTTACTGAGCATGCCTTCGCTGAAAGAAGATACATTCTGACCTAAAAGGTTAAAAATCTGAACTTTCGAAATATTGACAGCAGAATTAAAATTGATTTGGTTATCGGCTGGATTCGGATAAAAATTGAATTGATCGAAACTTGAATCTCCAACAGAAAGTGCCTGACCTGACTCCACCAAGATATCGTCGATCATAAATAATAGCTGATTGGTAGTATTAAAGTGTCGAACAATTAATTTAACATCTTTTCCTGCAAAACTATTTGGGATAGATCCATTGATAAGCTGAGCCGATCCGGGGCCTCCACTATTTAAAGTGCCCTGGTAAATTTCATTATCGAACATCGACCCTGTACCATCCTCCTGAATATATACAGCAAAAGACTCAGCATAACTCGTTTGAGAAGAGGAAGCTACGCGCAGACTAAAGCTTAAATCACTTGCACCGGCAGGAATACTAAAAACGGGGCATTCAAGCGCGTTATCCGGAGAGGTATTTAAGGAATAAGATCCCAGGTATCTTCCGGGAGAAAATCCCATTAAGGTTCCATCTGAATTCTGGAACCAATTAAAACCATCACCATCCAGGTCTTGGGCAGAAATTCCGCTCAGGGATTCAAAGTTGTTAGACCAGATGGTATTTTGTGCCTGTATTGCACTAAAGCATGTCAGCAACACAAAAACATAAAAAAGTACTATTTGTTTCATAATCTTAGGTATAAGTTTATAGTAGTATTGGACGGTAAATGTAAAATTTTCCAAGAAACAATCTATAAAATGATACATTTTTTCGATGAAATACACTATTTTGTAATATTTTTCTTTCTTTTATCGACAAATATATTTTGATTCTGCAAAAGTAATAAATATACCTGCTTTAAAACGAGTTGTTTACAAATGATTATTAACAATGATTCTATTTACTATTTATAACCTTTATATCCATATGACTTCTTATTGATAACTTAATATATTCATAAATATTAATATTTATGATTTTTATCATTGTTTATATTATGTTTCGTTAATATCTTTTTACTTGATAATCTAAAATAACAACTATTATGAAAAAACTGATTCTAGGTCTATTGATTTTTGGCCTTACCAGCCAATTAAATGCACAGATAGAGCAGCTGGAAACTGTTGAATTGACTTTTAACTACAAGTATCTGAACGCAGTTGATTCAAAAGAAGTACCGGTTCCTGTCAAATTACTCGAAGAGAAAGTTGCCGAGTACGATTTGAAAAGCGCTGAATTCTACATTGATGATTATGATCTATATCAAGTACGTTTCTACATTCCTGAAGGAATGATCCTTGCCTCTTTTAACAAGGACGGTGAAGTTGTCCGTACAGCTGAAAAGTTTAAAAATGTTAAACTTCCACCAATGGTGGCAGCAGCAGTCGCAGCAAAATATCCAGGATGGACTGTATACAAAGATGTATACAAAGTAGATTACTTCGATGGTGACAGCACCAGAAGATGGTTTGTCAATCTGGAAAAAGGCAAAAAGAAACTGAGAGTTAAATTGGACGGATACGGTAAGTTTCTATAGTTAGATGCATTATTAGATTAGTCAAAAAAGGGTAACCAAAATTTCGGTTACCCTTTTTATTAAATCTGAATGTGTTTAGAACACTTTATTTCACTTCTTCGAAATCTACATCCTCAACATCGCTTCCCTCACCACTATCGGTTGGTCCTGCTTCGCCTCCACCGTCTGTATCGCCGGCCTGGCCTTCTTGTTGAGCTTTGTATAATTCTTCACTGGCTTGTTTCCAGGCTTCGTTTATTTTTTCGAGAGCCGGATCGACCAATGCGATATCCTTGGTTTCATAAGCCTTCTTAAGTTCCTCTAATGCATCTTCTATCGGTTTTTTCTTGTCATCAGACAGTTTATCACCGAATTCCTTCAGTTGTTTTTCCGTTTGGAAGATCATCGCATCAGCACTGTTTAGCTTATCAGCCGTTTCCTTGGCCTGGGCATCAGCTTCAGCATTAGCTTCAGCATCACGCTTCATTCTTTCGATCTCATCATCAGTCAGTCCTGAAGAAGCTTCAATCCTGATATTCTGAGATTTTCCGGTAGCCTTGTCTGAAGCAGACACATTGATTATACCATTCGCATCTATATCGAAGGTAACTTCAATCTGAGGCACTCCCCTTGGTGCAGGTGGAATTCCATCTAAATGGAATCGGCCAATCGTTTTATTATCTGCAGCCATTGGACGTTCACCCTGAAGTACATGTATCTCTACCGAAGGCTGATTATCAGCAGCCGTTGAGAATACTTGCGATTTCTTAGTCGGGATAGTTGTATTGGCATCTATAAGTTTGGTCATCACATTACCCATAGTCTCGATTCCTAATGACAATGGCGTAACATCGAGAAGCAATACATCTTTAACATCACCTGTTAAAACACCACCCTGGATAGCAGCTCCTACTGCAACAACCTCATCCGGGTTAACCCCTTTACTCGGTGACTTACCAAAGAACTTCTGCACAGCTTCCTGTACGGCTGGAATTCTTGTAGAACCACCTACAAGGATGATTTCATCGATATCGGTGGTTTTCAATCCAGCTGCTTTAAGTGCCGCATCGCATGGTTCTATCGTTCTTTTGATCAGATCGTCAATCAACTGTTCAAACTTTGAACGCGTCAGACTCCTGACCAGGTGTTTTGGTCCGCTTGATGTTGCTGTGACGTAGGGCAGGTTTATTTCGGTTTGCGTCGCAGATGACAATTCTATCTTCGCTTTTTCCGAAGCTTCTTTCAAACGCTGAAGCGCCATAGGATCTTTTCTCAGGTCCATGCCTTCATCATTCTTAAATTCTTCTGCTAACCAGTTGATGATCTTTTCATCTACATCATCACCTCCGAGGTGCGTATCACCATCTGTTGAAAGGACTTCAAATACACCGTCTCCTAATTCAAGGATAGATACATCATGTGTACCACCACCGAAATCGAAGACTACAATTTTCTGATCCTGGCCTTTTTTATCCAATCCGTAAGCCAAAGCTGCTGCTGTAGGCTCATTGATGATTCGTCTAACTTTAAGTCCGGCGATCTCACCAGCTTCTTTAGTAGCCTGGCGCTGTGAATCGTTAAAGTATGCCGGAACAGTGACCACTGCTTCAGTAACTGATGTTCCGAGATAATCTTCAGCGGTCTTCTTCATTTTCTGAAGGACCATTGCTGAAAGTTCCTGAGGTGTATATAATCGACCGTCGATATCGATTCGTGGGGTATCGTTATCCCCTTTAACTACTTTATAAGGTACGCGCTCTGCTTCTCTTTTCGATTCTGAATATTTATTACCCATAAATCGCTTTACAGAGTATACTGTATTTATAGGATTGGTTACCGCCTGGCGTTTAGCAGGATCTCCTACTTTGATTTCTCCGCCTTCAACAAATGCAATAACCGAAGGAGTAGTGCGCTTTCCTTCTGCATTAGGAATTACAACCGGCTCGTTTCCTTCCATAACAGAAACGCATGAGTTGGTCGTTCCCAAATCTATTCCAATTATTTTACTCATAATAATATTTTAGTCTGTTCGTGTTAAATTCAATTACGAATCTCATTATTCAATCTTTGTGCCACGACAAAAAATATGACAAGCTGTCATTAAAAGTCAGATTATATCACTCGATTTAATCATCCCTGCGACTAATATTGAATCTGATCATTTTATTTGGCAGTTTTTAACCCACAATAAACAGCTGCAAAAGTGACCATTCAATAATTCTGAACCGTCAGCTGATTCCTCGTCATTTTTAGTATTTTTACGCACAGCAATCTGAACTACGATGTCTTCAGCAAAAAAAGAATACAAAAGGGTAACCACGAAATCCCTGGTTGATATGAAATCCCAGGGTGAGAAAATATCTATGCTTACGGCCTATGATTATACAATGGCTAAGATCGTGGATGGAGCTGGCATTGATGTTATTCTTGTTGGTGATTCGGCCAGTAACGTTATGGCCGGCCATGAAACTACACTTCCTATTACCCTGGATCAGATGATCTATCACGCCTCATCGGTCATCAAAGCCATTGACAGGTCCCTTGTCGTTGTTGATCTGCCCTTCGGAACCTATCAAAGTGACCCAAAGGAAGCGCTGCGTTCGGCTATTCGGATTATGAAGGAAAGTGGTGCTCATGCGGTAAAGCTTGAAGGTGGCAAAGAAATAAAGGAATCGATTAAGCGCATTCTGAATGCCGGAATTCCTGTCATGGGGCATCTGGGACTGACGCCTCAGTCCATTTATAAATTCGGAACTTATACCGTACGAGCCAAGGAAGAAAAGGAGGCCGAACAGTTGAAACAGGACGCCAAACTACTGGAACGTATTGGTTGTTTTGCCATTGTTCTTGAAAAAATACCCGCTTCTCTTGCCAGGGAAGTTGCCGAAAGTGTGAGTATTCCTATAATTGGAATTGGTGCAGGCAAATATGTTGACGGTCAAGTCCTGGTGTTGCATGATATGCTCGGGATGACCCATGAATTCAATCCGCGATTCCTCAGGCGCTACCTCAACCTTTATGAGGAAATGACAGATGCTATTACTCAATATGTGGAAGATGTCAAGAATGTAGATTTCCCTACAGACGAGGAACAATACTAATTTATGTGCGCGAAAGTCCTTTCCAACAAGGATAATCTCCAGGTTGTATACGAAGACAATCATATTATCGCGATCAACAAGCGAGTTGGTGATATTATTCAGGGCGATAAAACCGGTGATAAACCACTTAGTGAGATCGTCAAGGAATACCTTAAAATTAATTACAACAAACCGGGAAATGTCTTCCTCGGTGTAGTCCATCGAATCGATCGTCCCACCTCCGGAATCGTTCTGTTTGCGAGAACATCAAAAGCCTTAACCAGGCTGAACAGGATGTTTAAATCAGGAGAAATAGACAAGACCTATCTGGCTGTGGTTAAATCAAAACCGGAGCCGGAACAAGATCGGTTAACACATTGGTTGAAAAAGAATCCTAAATATAATCGATCTAAAGTTTATAACTCTGAAATTGAAGGAAGTAAAGAATCTATTTTAAACTATAAGTTAAAGTCAAAAATCGATCGTTATTACTGCCTGGAAATCGAATTGGAGACCGGGAGACATCACCAGATTCGATGTCAGTTAAGTCATATGGGCTGG
>JABDPU010000245.1 GCA_013042625.1 Flavobacteriaceae bacterium
CGGCAGAAGTTAAATTTGTCCTGGTTGATCCCAAAAAGGTTGAATTGACCCTTTATAATAAAATAGAAAGACACTACCTGGCAAAATTACCCGAATCCGATGAAGCCATTATAACCGATACAACGAAGGTCGTCCAGACGCTGAACTCGCTCTGTATTGAAATGGATAATCGATACGACCAGCTGAAGAATGCCATGGTTAGAAATATTGCCGAGTATAACGAGAAGTTCAAAGGGCGTAAACTAAATCCGAATGACGGCCATGCTTTCCTGCCTTATATAGTACTTGTGGTAGATGAATTTGCCGACCTGATTATGACAGCAGGAAAAGAGATTGAGACGCCAATCGCCAGACTTGCTCAATTGGCTCGTGCGGTAGGTATTCACCTGATCATTGCCACTCAAAGGCCTTCTGTAAATGTCATAACCGGTTTAATCAAAGCAAATTTCCCTGCCAGAATTGCATTCCGGGTAACGTCTAAGATCGATTCACGCACCATTCTGGATGGTTCAGGCGCCGATCAGCTGATTGGTAGAGGAGATATGTTATATACACAAGGGAACGACATGATACGTTTGCAGTGTGCCTTCGTTGATACCCCGGAGGTCGAACTGATCACCGACTATATCGGTTCACAGAAAGCATATGCCAGCGCCCACATCTTACCTGAATATATCGGTGAAGAAAGTGGCACAAGTCTTGATATAGATATAGCAGACCGGGATATTCTTTTCAGGGATGCTGCCGAAGTTATCGTTACCGCGCAACAAGGTTCGGCCTCGTTGCTGCAACGAAAGCTCAAATTGGGATATAACAGGGCAGGCCGGTTGATTGATCAATTGGAAGCAGCCGGAATTGTAGGGCCTTTTGAAGGCAGTAAAGCCAGGCAGGTACTGGTTCCCGATTTAATTGCGTTGCAACAATTATTAGAAGAGGAACGCCTCAAATAATACTAAATGACTATGAGAACAACTTTGATGTTTTTAATGTGCCTGAGCCTAGGGTTTTCAACTTTAGCACAATCGAATTCCAATGAGGCCAAAACCCTGCTGGATGAAGTTTCAGCTAAGGTCAAGAGCTACGATAATATAACTATCGATTTCAAATATGTACTTGATAATTCCGAAGAGAATATCAAGCAGGAAACTCGTGGAGACGTTATCATGGAAGGCGATAAATATATATTGAATATTCTGGGAATTACACGGATTTATGACGGTAGAACACTGTATACTATCAGTCCGGAAGATGAGGAAGTAACCATCTCATCAGAAAATACCGAGGAAGAGAATACGATTACACCCAGTATGATGCTGTCGTTTTATGAATCCGGTTACACCTATAATATGGATATTGTTCAGAATGTTCAAGGTCGGAAGATTCAATTTGTAAAATTGATACCTATCGATTCGAATACTGAAATCAAGCATGTTCTGTTGGGAATTGACGTGAAAACCAAGCACATTTATAACCTGATTGAAATTGGCAGTAATAATACTCGAACCACTCTAACTGTTAATTCTTTTAAAACGAACGAGCCTTTATCAAAAACCTTATTTACATTTGATGAATCGAAATATAGCGATTACTTCATAAATCGCATCGACTGATGTAAGGGTGAAAATTCTCGATCGATACATACTAACCTCCTATCTTAGAACTTTTTTCAGCGTGTTCATTATTCTCATGCTGGTGTTCCTGTTACAAAGTGTCTGGTTATATATAGCTGAACTGGCCGGTAAGGATCTGGAGATTGATGTGGTATTAAAATTCCTGCTTTATGTTTCTCCGAGGATAATAGTGCTGGTTCTACCGCTAACTGTGCTGCTCTCCTCCATTATGATTTTTGGGCGCTTTGCCGAAAACTATGAATTCGCTGCCATGAAATCGACCGGGATCTCTTTGCAGAGAGCGATGAGAAGCCTGTCTATTTTTATCACACTCCTGGCGATAACAACCTATTTCTTTGCCAACAATATTATGCCATGGGCCGAATTCAATTTCTTTAACCTCAGAAGGAACCTGGCCAAGGTAAAGCCTGCCATGGTTATTGCAGAGGGTCAGTTTAATCAGATCGGTAGTATCAATATCAAGGTTGAAGGAAAAAGCGGAGATCGCGGACAATATCTTACCGATGTGGTTATTCACCAAAAAAAATCAAGACGACTTGGAAATTTTACAGTGATTAAATCGAATACTGGTGAGCTGACCAATGCCGAAGATGAGGATGTATTGCAATTGGTTCTGTTCGATGGGAATTACTATGATGCCCTTCAGCCCAATGAACTGGATGAAAGACGAAAGAAACCTCATGTTAAAAGTTCATTTGAAAAATATATCCTGAATGTGGACCTCTCCCAAATGAATAATGTTGACCTGGATGATCGGCAATACAGTACACGATATAATATGCTGACCTCACGGGAACTCAGCTATACCATCGACACCCTTAAAGTAGATTACCAGGGCGATATGGAGGAATTGGCCTCAAACATGCTTAATCGTAGTACGGCCATAACGCTCGATAAAAATATTAAACCTAAAAAATCGGAAAAGAAATTTGAGGGCGATAATATCTTCGAACTTTTTGATAACAAAAAAAATGTCCAGATACTTGATGCAGCTTTAAATACAGTTAATAGTACCAATGCAATCCTGGCGTCTAAGGAAAAGACATTCTTTAACAAAGAGAAAAACGTGAACAAGCATGTTATCTCATTCTATGAGAAGTATGCCCTTGGTGTATCATGTATTATCCTCTTTTTTGTGGGTGCACCATTGGGAGCACTCATTCGTAAAGGTGGTTTCGGACTGCCAATTGTCATCGCAATCGTATTATTCCTGACCTATCATTTCATCGGGATCTTTGCAAAGAATAGTGCAGAAGACAGCAGTATGAGTCCGGTTTTAGCCAGTTGGATGTCTACTCTTATTATGTTCCCATTGAGTGTTTATTTAACGAATAGGGCGACCAAAGACAGAACACTGTTGAACTTAGACAGCATACTGGAACCATTGAAACGATTGATTAAGCTTAAGGATGAAGATGATTTGAAGGAACTAGAGTTGCTGGATATAAACTCAGGAGAGTATAAAAATCTCCAGGGCTATTCCGATGAAAAATTGATTGACCTGATTAAAAATTACAGGCAGTATGGTATGGATGAAACCTACAGAAATACCAGTCTTGCCATAATGAGTGATCGAGGTGTATCTGAGGAGGAACTGCGATTCGGAGGTAACTTGTTCAATGAGAATTATGAAAACGCCTTGAGATACAAAAAGAACTTCGATGAGAACTCAAGGATTGCTTTGATCCTGTACTGGATTTATATCATTTTTGGAATTGGCGGTGCAGTTTTGAATAATAACGGCTTCCCTGCGATAGGTAAAATCATGCTCGGAATCGGTATATTGGCTTGTCTCCTTTTCCTATTTGCCTTATTTAAAGCCTTCAGTCAGCAAACCAATTTTTATAAGATTCTTGGTGCAAACCGGAATTCAAATATAATTTTCGTGGTATTGTTAGGAATCCCTTTATATGCAATATATCATACCATATTCCGTCGTCGTTTAAAGGATGATCTGAAGCAAATTCGATAGGATCAAAAATTGTATCTTTGCGCCTGGAATCATGATCATGAAAGAATCGAAAACATTGACCAACACTTCAAAAATCGAACTCAACAGCATTGATGAAGCCATTCAGGATATCAGAAATGGCAAGGTGGTAATTGTGGTTGATGATGAAAACCGTGAGAATGAAGGCGATTTTATTGCTGCTGCTGAAATGGTTACTCCCGAGATGATCAATTTTATGGCACTGCATGGCCGCGGATTGATCTGCGCTCCATTAACCGAGGAACGATGCGAAGAATTAGACCTCAGCATGATGGTGAAGAACAACACGGTCATGCATCATACGCAGTTTACGGTTTCTGTTGACCTGATCGGACATGGATGTACCACCGGAATTTCTGTTCATGACCGCGCAAAAACTATTAAAGCACTTGTCGATCCTGAAACCAAGTCATATGATTTGGGCAGGCCGGGTCATATCTTTCCTCTAAAGGCTAAAACAGGTGGTGTGCTTCGCCGAACAGGACATACGGAAGCAACTGTTGATTTAGCACGGCTTGCCGGACTACAACCTGCCGGTATCCTCGTTGAAATATTGAATGAAGACGGTACCATGGCGCGATTACCCGAATTGGTAAAAGTCGCTGAGAAATTCGATCTAAAGATCATCTCTATTGAAGACCTTGTGGCTTATAGGATGGAGCATGATTCGCTGATTGAAAAGAAGCAGGATTTTCAGATTGAAACGCGTTTTGGTTCCTACAGGATGAGAGCCTACGAACAAACCACCAACGGGCAGATTCATATTGCCCTGACCAAAGGTGAATGGGAACGCAATGAACCTGTTCTTACCAGGGTGAATGCAACCCTTGTGAATAATGATATTCTGGGCACCCTGACCAATAATATGGAACAAAAACTGGATGATATGTTCCGGGTGATCAATAAGGACGGAAAAGGTGCTATTATTTTTATCAATCAGCAGGCCCAGGCCATGAACCTGTTAAAGCGCATGCAGCAATTAAAGGAGGATCAGAAGCCGGGAAAAGTGGTTAAAGCACCTCGTATTGAAATGGACGCCAGGGACTTCGGAATCGGCGCCCAAATATTGCATGACCTCAACATCCATAAACTTAAGCTGATTTCAAACAGCGAGCAAACCAAACGGGTTGGTATGATCGGTTACGGATTGGAAATAGTAGATTACGTAAACTACTAAGGTTATTTCTTCACCACTTTCAGAATACCATTTCTTTTAGAACTTGTGAGTTTTAGCAAATAGGTTCCAGAGTTTAAATAACTCATCTGAACAGATTGTTCATTCACACCGGCATTGAGCAATATTCTGGATATAAGTGCCCCATTAATTGAATATATTTCAACCTCCGTTGACTCTTCAAGGGGTTCATTGAATGAAATCGTTAGAACACTGGATACCGGGTTGGGATAGGCTTTGGTTGAAGCCCATGAGTCTTCTATGGAGACTCCCAATGTTTCAACCGGCGACCAATACTTGACCAAGCGTAAAAAACCTTCCCAAACCGAGCCGATGTCATCCCAACTTTCGTAAATCAATTCTATCTCATTGTCATCAGTATCGAATGTTCTTAATTGTCTTGTACCATTCTCCCAGGTAGTAAGACCACTATTCCATTCCTGTGCCAGCAATTCTGTTAGATTTCCATCTGTATATGAAAACAGGGCTCTTGTTGTATTATTCCACATTCCTGAGCCAAATGTCTGCTCTATTGACTCGGTCACCTGGTTGCTCAGATTATAGGATAATTGTGAGCGCTTATATGGATCGGACCAATCCATGGACATGGTTTGCCATGCTCTTACCTCCGACAAAATCATATTGTTATTTCCGTCATATGAAAAGTCAGTTTTTTCTACATTCTCCCAATCATTAAGAAAATCCCGCCATTCCTCATATATGTTATACTGCTGCAAGCCTCCGGAATAATTGTTTGTACTTCGGTACGTATTTACAAGAGTCATGAAAGTAAAATCTAAATCCCGCCTGACATCTTCAATTTGGTTTCCCAGACCATCATACGCATACTGATCATCAGCGAAGATCATCCAATTGGCACCATTCCAAATGGCATACTCATACACACTTAGCAGATTAGACCCGTTGTATGTATACGATTCTCGGGAACTATCTTGCCAGTCCATAAGACCCGCATTCCAGTTCTGCTGAATATTTTGAGTCAGATCGTTATTCCCGTTATAATCCTTATTGAACTGATAAAAATTAACCCAGTCCACGCCATTCAAATTCAATCGTAATAAATTGGTTTCCTTATCTCCACCATTATCATAGGTATAAAGGTCACGCGTATCGAAACGCCAGTCCATCATCCCATCGTCCCAGGAATACTGATGGATGGAATCGAGTTTAAAAACGGTTTGT
>JABDPU010000249.1 GCA_013042625.1 Flavobacteriaceae bacterium
TATGTACAAAACCAATCGGATAAGGAACGCATCATACGAAACAACTTTATTTTCAATAATTATTATAAAGGCATTGAAGTATGGTCGGCCAGTTCGGGTGTAGGTTTTGAATTTGTTAAAAATGTCCGCCTTGAAAACAACATTATTTTTAATAATGGAACACCGGCAGGAAAGCATGTTGATAACCTGATCATAGCTTCTGATGACAAAGAAGGAATTAACGTGGCCAGGAACATCAAGGTCTTAAATAATGTCCTGTATCATAATATCAATCATGAGGACAATTCAAATTATGGGCATGGTGCATCTTTAACTTTAGGATATAACTTTAAATCTCCAGTAAGAGATATTGTAGTCAATGACAATTTGATAATTGGGAAAAACAATGCTTTAAGATTATTCCATGTTAAGTCTATGAATTTTAAAAGGAATACTATTTATTCAGGCTATGTTAACTTTTTCAATTCTACTTTAAATTCTATTAATAAGGATTCTTGGGCTGTATCTAATAATAATTACTATACAAGAAAATTTAAAGCCTTTCGGGTTATAAAGACAAGAGATTTTAGCCTGGATGAATGGCAAAAAGAATATAAGACAGAACTGCATTCAGAATGGAATCCATTAAAGAATTTCAAAATGAATAAGGCTCTTTATATTGAGAAATCTCCGGATAACCCTAAGTCTTATGAAATTGCTGTATTAAACAGTGAGGCCAAATCGGTGCAAGTTGATTTTACAAGTTCAGGAATTGAGGAGAATACCAACTACAAGATCCTTGACCTGGCCAGTGGCGATATTATTGAGTCGGGCCAGTTAAAAAGTAACAAGCAGATTGAAATCAAACCAGGAAATCATAATGATACTGCGCTCAATTTTGGTGTTTATACCATAGAATTTGAAGAGGTCTCGAAAAAAAGGAAGTCTTTATTTGAAAGGCTATTCGGTTGGATCTTTTAGTGAAGCTTGGCTGAAACCTCAAAAACCTTGTTGGCTTCACATTTATAGGTGGTATTCGGATATTTCACCAGTAAAGCATAATCGTGCGTTGCCACCAGGATGGTATGTCCCTTTTTATTCAGGTCGTTCAGTACGTCCATAACTTCGAAGCTGGTTTCCGGATCCAGGTTCCCGGTAGGTTCATCAGCCATAATGAGTTCAGGATCATTTAATAAGGCCCTTGCAATTGCGACGCGCTGCTGCTCTCCACCAGATAATTCATGAGGGAATTTATAGTCCTGCTCTTTCATGTCTACCTTACCCAAAACATCATCTATCTTAGTTTTGATCTCGACTTTATCCTTCCAACCTGTTGCGCGCAAAACAAATTCCAGATTATCATAGACAGTCCGGTCATTCAGAAGTAAAAAATCCTGGAAAACCACCCCTAATTTTCGTCTGAGGAAAGGGATATCTCGCTCCTTCATATTGGCCAGGTCAAATCCTACTATTTCACCCTTACCCTCCCGCAAGTCTAAATCACCATAAAGAATCTTCAGGAAGCTGCTTTTTCCTGTTCCGGTCTTACCGATAAGATAGACGAAATCACCGCGTTTCATCTCAAAATTCACATCGCCAAGAACCAGGGTATTCCCCTGAAATATTTTTACATCCTCGAGTTTGAGTACGGTTTCAGCCATTTTATAAATTTAGGTCAAGCTAAAGTACATAATTAAAAGTACAACAGCCAGAACGTAATACACCCATTTATTATTTAAAAATTAACATTTAATAAATAGGTTTATAATTATATGTGGCTTCAGTCGTTATAGATAGGAGATTAGATATCTTTGGCATCAACAAAAAACGGACTAAATGTTTAGAAAATATTTGATAGTATGGCTTACGGCCATGCTGTTTCATCAGTATGCATCTGCTCAACAAACAGCTGCTTATACCAGTGATTGGGTCGATTTTCAGAAAGCACTTACCTTATATAACAGCAAACAATACCTTGCTGCTCAGTCACTCTTCGATAAGATTGAAAGCGAAGCCACAGACGAAGTTTTGAAATCGGACTGCGATTACTATATCGCTAATTGTGCGGTACGCTTGAATCAACAAAATGCCGATGAGCTTATCATGAAGTTTGTTGAAGAATACCCTACAAGCACAAAGCGAAATACTGCTTTTATAGATGTAGCTGATTATTACTTCGAAAATTCCAAATATGCTTATTCCAGAAAATGGTATGAACGAGTTGATGAACAAGCGCTTTCTCGAAGTGAGAGGCCAAAATATTATTTCAACTATGGGTACAGCAATTTTTCAACGAACAATTATTCCGGAGCAAGAAAATACCTGACCAAGGTTGAGAATTCGCCCGAATTTGGCTCACAGGCCAAATACTATATCGGTTATATGGCCTATGAGGGTGATGACTATGAAGAGGCCTCTGAATATTTTGACCAGGTTGAAGGCAATGAAAGATACCAGGAGAACCTGGCCTATTACCAGGCCGACCTGAATTTTAAACTGGGTAATTTTGAAAAGGCCATTTCAATGGCGCAGGAAAAGCTGCCCAATAGTAATCCGGATGAGAAGTCGGAATTATCGAAGATCATTGGGGAGTCTTATTTTAATCTTGAAAAATACGAGGAGTCTATCCCTTATCTTACCGAGTATAAGGGTAAAAAAGGCCGCTGGAATAATACAGACTACTACCAGTTGGGTTATGCCTATTATAAGCAAAATGACTATGAAAGCGCCGTTGCTGAATTTAATAAGATTATCGACGGGGATAATTCGGTCGCTCAAAACGCATACTATCATTTAGGTGAGAGCTATATCAAACTGGATAAAAAGCAGGAGGCATTAAATGCCTTTAGGAATGCATCCCAGATGGATTACGATCTGAAGATCCAGGAAGACGCATGGCTGAATTATGCCAAGATAAGTTATGATATTGGTAATCCGTATCAGTCCGTGCCACAGGTCCTTAGCGGGTACCTGGACAAATATCCTGAAACCGCTTACAGAGAAGAGATCGAGACACTTTTAATCGATTCCTATATCACCTCTAAGAATTATAAGGAAGCACTAGAATTATTGGAAGGCCGTAAAAGCTATGAGAATAAACTGGCCTATCAGAAGGTTGCTTTTTATCGCGGGATTGAACTCTATAATGAGAGTGACTTTCTTCAGGCAGAAGATTATTTCGACCGTTCCCTGGGTCAACCCATAGACGAGTTCTATACAGCCCGGGCGACCTTTTGGAAAGCCGAGACCGATTATAACCTCAGTGATTACGATGATGCCCTTGTTGGTTTTAAACAATTTCAGGCCATGAACAAGGCCACCGATACGCCGGAAATTACTAACATCGAATATAATTTGGCCTATACCTATTTCAAAAAGAAACAATATCAGCAGGCACAATCCTATTTTCAGGAATTTATCAACGAGAACCAAACCGATAATCTTAGGTTGAATGATGCCTATCTAAGATTGGGTGATAGTTATTTCGTTTCCAGTGAATACAGATCAGCTATTACTGCCTATTCCAAAGCTTTGGAGTTCGACCAGGTAGAACAGGATTATGCCTCTTTCCAAAAGGCGATCAGCTATGGATATATCAGCCGGGGTTCCGATAAGATCAAAGGCCTTGAGGATTTCATTTCAGAATACGAACGCTCTGGTTTGAGAGATGATGCCCTTTACGAATTGGGTAATTCTTATGT
>JABDPU010000250.1 GCA_013042625.1 Flavobacteriaceae bacterium
GCATAAATTTAATCAATTAATGTGTTGATTACCACACATATAAATACAAAAAATCCCGCTTGCACGAGATTGTGACACAAATATACGAAATATTTAAATAGAAGCGTTTTTATCGTACCTTGCAAACCTCAAAATAGCCTATGAAAAGACTCGGTTTGTTAACATTATTATTGGTGGTTTTGTCGTGCAGCGGCAATGATGATAACAATGAGAATTGCAACTTTCTTCTGAACGCTGCGGTTAATGCCGAATTAAATTTGAGCTTCCCTCAATATAACGACTTAAACTTTCCATCAAGTCCAATATATGAGCCAAACCAGGGCAACGGAGGTATAATTGTAACGAACACGGGATCAGGTTACGTGGCATATGATGCTGCCGACCCTAATCATCAACAGAATCTCTGTTCTGTCCTGACCATCAACGGACTGGAAGGTGAATGTGGCTGTACAGACGAAAATACGTATAGCCTGTTTACAGGCCAGCCATTAAGTAATCCCAATTTGCCGTGCGGACTTAAGGCCTACCGTGCAGAACTCATTGGCAATATCCTTCGGATCACGAATTAAAACCTTAACGTTGCCCCTAACAAAAAATTCGTAGTAGCCTGCGGATAATAACCTGCACCTTCAATAGTGGTTATCACTCCTGGAACTGAGAAATCATCATCGTAAGTGAAGTAGTAACCATTCGAAACATACTTTTCGTTGAAAATATTGTTTACCAGGGCCGAGAGAATCACTGACTTAAAAATTGACTTCGGCCTGAACTCATAAGTAGCACTCAAATCGTTTACAAAGTAACTATCGAGTTTTGAGACTTCAGAATCGGTATTGCCCATAAATTGTTCACCTACATATTTACTTAACAGACTCAGCTGGAACTGATCATTCGGCTGAAAAGTCAGGGCATTGCCTGCAATAAATTCAGGAGAGAATGAAATATTGGTTTTCCCAAGATTCACTAATTCACCATCGATAGAGGCAAAGGTTTCATTATTTTTATTGCTGCTTATCGTAAAATTAGGTTGTATGATCAACTTTTCACCAACCGATAATCCTGCTTCAACTTCCAACCCCAACCTGTAACTTTCTCCACTATTGTTCCTTATAGGATTACCAACATCATCTATTGAACCTGTTAATATGAGTTGCTCATTATACAACATATAGTACCCGTTGATATTTAACTGGAGATTCTCAGAAAGAAATCGCCATCCCAGTTCAAAATCATTCAGTTGTTCTGGTTTGATATTGGGATTGCTTTCAAAATCGGTCCTGTTAGGTTCTCGGTTCGCCCTGGCATAAGAGAAATACAGGTTGCTACTATCATCAATTGAATAGGTTGCTCCAACTTTCGGATTAAAGAATTGATATGACTCATCTACGAGTAAATTAATCCGGTCTGAGGTCAGTCCTTCAGTAGTATAATTGACAAGTCTCAACTGAAGGTCACCATAGAGACTGATTTTATCGTTTAGTCTGAATGTTGATTTACCAAAAAAGTTGATATCGGTTTTCTTCCCTACACCATCGTAATAACGATCCCTGATCTCGGAATCTCCTGCAAACTGTGCCCAGATGATCTCACCAAAATGATCACCCTCATAGTAACTATAGGAACCTCCAAAATCGGCCTCTAAATCGTCATTTCGGTAAGACGCGTGTGCATTGGCCACATAAAAGTCATTGTCCAGCCATCGCCTCCTGATCAAATCAGTATTGGTAATAGTCTCATCCCCGACAGTTACATTATCAAGTCCGTAATCTTCAAAGCTATCATCCTCGCGGTACTGCTCAAAGAATCCTCTTCCGTAGGTGTAATTCAATCCCAGATTAAACCTCCAGTTTTGATTAAGTCTCTGATTCAAATGCAGCTGGTAATGATCCTGTTTATAGTTATCAACCTCATTATCATAGAATTGGATATTGCCATCATCATCGGTATAAATACCTGAGGGATTAAAGGTTCTGTCGGTTGCAAGGGTTTCAGCATCAATACCATACCAAGCCTGGTAGGTGATCTCGTGGCCACCAAAAACCAGTGCTTTTATCAGTGTATTTCCATATTTATAACCTGCCTGAAGAAAATATGATTTGAGATCGGATTCAGCTCGATCGATATATCCATCAGATTTGATCTGTGACAATCGTCCTGAGAACTCAAATCTGTCATTAAGAAGTCCGGTACCAAACTTCACGGTATGTTTCCTGGTATTAAAACTGCCAAAGGAGTTCGACAATTCTGCAAAAGCAACATTGGCGATGGCATCGGTAAGGATGTTGATGCTCGACCCGAATGCTCCGGAACCATTAGTCGATGTTCCAACACCCCGCTGTAACTGAAGGCTCTCAACCGATGAGGCAAAATCACCCAGATTGACCCAGAATGTGCCCAGTGACTCAGCATCGTTATAAGGGATGCCATTTATGGTGATATTTGTAGACTGCGGACTTACACCTCTCACCCTGATCCCGGTATAACCCACTCCGGCTCCGGCATCTGTAGTGGTAACCACAGATGGTAAAAAGTTTAATAAAATAGGCATATCCTGTCCTAAATTCCGCTTCGCCAGGGCCTCCTTCTTTATATTGGAGTGGGTAATAGGTGCGTTGGGCTTAACTCGTATTGCTGTGAGCAATACCTCATCGAGGGTTTCCACTTTTGTAGTATCGGTGGATTTCTCTTGTGCGTTTGCGATACTAATACCACATAAAAGGGTAAAAAGGAATAAAAACTTTTTCATTCGAATATGTTTTCCGAATAAAAGGGGAAACTCGGGTGATTTAGTCTTAAGGACTTTGTTTTAACTTGTTTTAACCGTCTCTAATTACAGTTTCGGTTATTTCCCTAAACAGCGTTACCTGTTCCAGGTTCAATGGGTATGATCTCAGCCTGCCGATTATTATCGGGAATTGGCACCCCTTTTGAGAACGATGCAAAGATAATATAGAGTTGATGCAATTCCTATTGTACAAGGAATTAATATTCAGGATTCTGCCGGCTTTGTTTTTTCTGGCTTTTTCGTTTTTTTTCGTCAAGGCGCTTTTCCGCAGCCTTTTTCGGAATCTTGGTTGGTTTTCTTTTTTTCTTCGGAATAAGAGCTGTCTCGATGAGCTCAAAAAATCGGTCAATGAGAATCTGTTTATTTCGAAACTGGCTTCTCGTTTCATCGCATTGCATGACGATAATCCCACTTTTGTTTATCCGGTTTGATATCTTTTCACTTATTACTGCTTTTTCTTCTGAAGTAAGTCCGGCGGAATTTTCAAGGTCGAATTGCAGCTCAATCTTAGTAGAGACCTTGTTGACATGCTGACCACCCGCTCCTGAACTCCTTAGGGCTTTTAATTTCAATTCGTTATTTAAGACATCCCTGTTCATGATCCTGAATGCATAGGACCAAACAAATCATTAACTGTCTTAACCGGATTGAAAGTACTGATCGGCACTTCAACAAATAAGGTGATCCAATTGGCCATACCTCCATTCCAAAGTCCGGGTAATTCTAATGCCTTCAACGGTTTGCCCAGATATGTTTTTTCGCTGATAAAAGCTGAATCCGGATCGCTGAAATCAAGGAGATCAAATGATTTTCCCCTCCAGTCTTTCAACCAGCAAACCAAATCCACGGGATTAAAATGAGTGGCACTATTTAATATCTGAAACTGATCGGGTTTGGATGTATCAATTTGTGATGCCTCTACAATTTGTAAAGAAACCTCTCCCTGACTATCTACCCAGAACGGCCCTCCTCCTGGCTGACCTTCATTCTTTACCATGCCACATACTCGCAATGGCCGGTTCAATTTCGATATCAGCCATTGACGCTTTTCATCATCATCCATTCCCGAAAAGTCTTTCGGAATTTGAAGATTAAACTCCTTTGAAGCCAACTCAAGAACAGAAGAAAAAGATTGGTCTTCATAATTCGATCTGTTTAATCGTTCAATCAGGTTATGTCCTAAATTTTTCTTTTTGATCAGAAACCCTCCCAGGGCTTTTCTGTATCTGGCAATATCCTTATTCCTGTTTTCAACCGCAACATTATCAATATTACTTATAAAAACCAATTCGGTTTCTAACGCATTCAAATTATGCAATAATGCTCCATGCCCTGATGGCCTGAATAACAAGGCGCCTTCTTCATTTCTTATTGGTTTATTCTGAAGATCTACTGCTATGGTATCGGTAGTGGGATCCTGTTCAGAAAAACTAATGGCGAATTTAAATCCGTACTTCTCTTCAAGATCAGATTGAATTTTAGAGAACTTTTCCCTGAACAGGGACTTATGTTCCGGTGATACTGTAAAATGCAAGGCAACGCCATTCTTGTTAAATGCGTAACCAGTAGCTTCATGCAAATGTTCTTCAAATGCAGTTCTGGTTTGACTACCATAAATATGAAAGTCGATCAACCCTTTTGGCATTTGACCCAGGTTCATGCCTTCCGGCATTAACATCAGGCTGACAAAGGCCTTCAAATCGTTAGAAAAGTCAAAATCTTTTTTTCCATATTCAGTTTTCAGATCATTAAAGAAGGGTAAGCGTTCTTTGTTGTTATGAAAATGAAGGATTTCGTCATTATTTGTTGTCTCCAGATATTCATTCGAAGAAAGAGAGTTTTGATTGAGTTCATCGAGGAACTCAAATAAAAACTTAAACATCCTGGTCGCCTGTCCTGAAGCCGGAACGAATTTCATCAAACTGAAATCATCTTTACTGCTATCAAAAAGATCGGCGCTCTCTTTTAATTGATGATCAGATAATTTAGTGATGCCCTTCCCGATGGTTGCAGCATTCATGATGTGCACAGCGGAAAGGCCTTTTCGGAAGATTTTCAATTGTTTTTCAAGCTGTTCTGTTGAAATACCTTTGGCCTTGAGTTGTTCAATATCTTTCGGGGCGAGTTTCATGATTTTTCCCTTAAAAGTTTATCAATATGTTTAACCGCTTCCTGCAGTCTTTCGTTTTTGGTTCCTTTCAATAGCACATAGGGCCTTTTGTTCTGCTCTAATGCATCCTTAAAGGCATTGAACATCCTTTCCCTCTCATCTGGTTTATCGCGGAGGTCATCTGCAATCCATGGGACATCAATATAAGTTAAGAAATAGAGGTCATAGGTGTTTTTAAGCGCATATTTATCCAAATGAGGATCACAACTTCCAAGGTAATAGGCTTCGGAATAAACTTTGGTCTCGAGAAGATCTGTATCGCAGATCAGAACCGATTCGGTTTTCTGTGCCAGTTCATTCTCCAGTTTCATCTGTCCGATTGCAATCGGAACCAGGTCATGCGGCTCGCATGTCATTCGTTCGTTATTCCACTTGTCCTGAAGATAATCTCGTGCATATTCGGGCACCCAAACCGAATTGTAGTGCCTGGCCAGCATTTGCGAAAGGGTGGTCTTCCCGGTAGATTCCGGTCCGAAAATAACGACTTTCAGACAGTTTGAGGGTTGTTGTTTAAGCTTCTCTTCCATTCAATATAACCTTGAATTGCAAGGACTGTAAAGATAACATATTGTAACGAGAGCATCCCTAAACCTCGGTATGCATATAAGGGAATTGTAATAAGATTGCCTATGATCCATAAGGTCCAGTTTTCCAGTTTTTTATTCGCCATATACCACATGGCGGTAAAGAAAATTCCAGAAGTCACCACATCGATATAATTGAGAATAGCCATCTCATAGTCATAGGCCATATAAACCAGGTAGGTTACGACCATTGTAAGCAGGAAGAAAAGGACACCAACCCTTTTTTCCCTGGTATTGGTTCGCGAAATCGGAACTACATATTCATCACCTTTCTTCCTGGACCAGTTCCACCATCCATAAATGCTCATCACCGAATAATAAAAATTCATCATCATATCACCGAAATAGGAATTGAGATATAAGAGGTATACTGTAATCGCCGTGCAAATTATCCCGGTTGGATAAACCCAGATATTTGCCTTTTTAGCATAATAGACACTAAGTATTCCGAATACAAACGCAATGCCTTCCAGAACGATCAGGTGCCAGGCTGTACCTTTGTAGGCATTTATGAAAAAATCGATTGCCTCGGTCATTTCAATTCAGATAAAAATGAAGGATCTCGCTCAATAGCAGTGCCTATAACCACCATGTCGGCACCGGCAACATAAATCTTCTCGATTTGATCCCTCGTTTTCACTCCTCCCCCAACGATTAGGGGAACACTTACCCGTTTACGGACTTCCGAAATGATATCCTCGGAAACCGGACTATGAGCGCCGCTACCTGCTTCAAGGTAAATCAATTTCATCCCAAGGTATTCGCCCGCTTTGGCCGTGCGGCTGATCAGATCGACATTATCACGTTTTAAAGGCTTAGTCCCACTAACACGCTCAACAGAGGTCGACCCTCCGTTCTCGATCAGTATATATGCAGTTGGAATAACTTCGAGCCTGGTCGATTCAATCAAGGGAACCGCTTCGATATGCTCCTCAATGAGGTAGTCGGGGTTTCTTCCTGAGATCAGAGAGAGGAATAAAATGCTATCGGCTTTTTCAGTAATTTGATTAGAAGATCCCGGAAATAAAACCAACGGCAGATTTGAATGAGGTCTGATCTGTTCGAGTATCTGATCTGTTCTATTATTTTCAACCTGGCTGCCCCCAATCAGTATCATATCAACTACCCTTTCATCGATTGCATTCAATGTCGCCTTCAATTGATCAGCCGAAGGCTTGTCAGGGTCAATAAGTACCGCAAGTAATTTCTTTCCGGTATTTTGGGCTTGTTCTATTTGATACAACAGGGATTTCATGAGGAGGTTACAAAGGCACATTTAAAACCATCAATATCGAAAAACCGGGCATCAAAAGGTATTTTTCTACCGGAATAATCGATCCACGACCTTGTGGTCCCGTCTGCCAATTCAAAAGGAATTACCAAAGTATGGGCCTTAAAACTTAATCCGGGTTGAGCGAACAACTTATAAAGCGATTCTTTTATGCACCAGATAGTTGTTAATCGATCAACATACCGATCTTCTTCAGCGTCGAGATAATGCTTTTCATAATCGATAAATTTCGATGCGATTCGCCTGATTTTTTCTCGTTTCATTTCAATATCAATCCCAACCGGTTGATCGGAAATAATAATCCCTGTATATTGATAAGAATGCGAAATTGAAATGAATTTACCGTCAGTGAGATGCGGTTTCCCGAATTCATCATAATAAAGGTCCTGATCGGTATATCCGACTAACCGAAGTAAATGCCGGATGCTTAAAAAACCCTGTCTGTGAATTTCGCTTTTCATCCCTTCGACGCGCTTGGCCGATTCATCTTTTAAATCCAGGGGCTTAATGAGCTCATTATAAGATTCTTCAATTTTCCATAGCTTAATAATGGTACCCGGCTCAGGATGCAATGTTTTATAAAGCGGCATGGATTGTTCAGAAGTTATTGGTTATCTTTGCAACCGATTTAATAAGTTAACGAAACCTAAGGTTGCGACATTATATGGAGAGCGAATTTAACCTTTTTAAGGCTGATACCCAAAGTTGCAATCTACTTATAAACTTAAATTGACTATGAACACTAAAACAATTCCCTTTGTGCCTTTCAAAGTAAAGGACATGTCATTAGCTTCATGGGGAAGAAAGGAAATTGAATTGGCAGAAGCCGAGATGCCCGGATTGATGAGTTTGAGAGAAGAATATAAGGACTCCAAGCCTTTAAAAGGAGCAAGAATTGCCGGATGCCTTCACATGACCATCCAAACGGCTGTATTGATCGAAACCCTTTTAGATCTTGGAGCAGAGGTCACATGGAGTTCCTGCAATATATTCTCTACTCAAGATCATGCCGCGGCTGCGATTGCCGACGCAGGAATAGCGGTATATGCCTGGAAAGGAATGAATGAAGAAGAGTTCGACTGGTGCATTGAGCAGACCTTATTCTTTGGTGAGGACCGAAAACCATTGAACATGATATTAGACGATGGCGGAGATCTTACCAATATGGTATTCGATAAATATCCTGAATTGGTAAATGGTATCAAGGGTCTTTCCGAAGAAACAACTACAGGGGTGCACAGGTTATATGACCGCATGAAGAATGGCACATTACCTATGCCTGCAATCAATGTAAACGATTCGGTGACCAAAAGTAAATTCGATAACAAATATGGATGTCGCGAAAGTGCAGTAGATGCCGTTAAGCGTGCCACAGATATTATGATTGCCGGAAAACGTGTTCTTGTTGCCGGATATGGAGATGTAGGTAAAGGAACAGCTGCTTCGTTCAGAGGAGCGGGTGCCATCGTCACGGTTACCGAGATCGATCCGATTTGTGCCTTACAGGCAGCTATGGATGGCTTTGAGGTTAAGCGTATTGAAAGTGTTGTTGATGTTAGCGATATTTTTGTGACGAGCACCGGTAACAAAGACATTATTACCGGTGAACATTTTGAGGCCATGAAGGATAAGGCGATTGTTTGTAATATCGGTCATTTTGATAATGAGATTGATATGGCCTGGATGAATGAAAACTATGGCAACACAAGGGTTGAGATCAAACCTCAGGTGGATAAATACACTCTCAATGGTAAGGATGTTATTATTCTTGCCGAAGGCCGATTGGTCAACTTAGGTTGTGCAACAGGTCACCCGAGTTTTGTGATGAGTAACTCCTTCACCAACCAGACCTTAGCTCAAATTGAATTGTGGAACAACACCGATCAGTATGAGAATAAGGTTTATATGCTGCCAAAGCATCTTGACGAGAAAGTTGCCAGGTTACATCTTGAAAAAATTGGTGTTGAATTGACACCCCTTCGTAAGGATCAGGCTGATTATATCGGAGTTAAGGTTGAAGGGCCTTATAAACCTGAATACTATAGGTATTAGTATTATAAGATTTTAAAATATGAAAACCCCTGTTGATCAACAGGGGTTTTCTTTTATCTTTATTTGCGATATGAAAAGGTTTTTTAAAATAGTAGTCTTCCTGGCTCTGGCAATTTTCTTTTTTACAAAGATCAAAATGAACACCAATCAATCTGATTTTCTGGATAGCTATTTGCATGAACTCGAATCTTATATCGAACAACGCGATGCGATCAATATTGAAGTATCTCAGGCAGATGTGGCCTGGCATCTTGATCATATGCTCAAAACCATCAATCAAATTTATTTGGCCCTGGAAGAATCTAATCCTGATGAATTTGACAGTTCATTCAGTATGATCAGAACGGCCTCCCTATCATTAAATTATATACCGAGAGGCAGGGCTCAATCTCCCCAGTCGGTAAGACCTCCTGAAAATATATTAACAGAAGACATTTTTAGTCAATTAGAGGAAGTCAGGCGTAATGTGAAGAAATTCCCAGAACTTTATAAAGGGGCTTATTTCGATCATCCTGTATTTGGTCATCTTAAAAGATCCCATAGCATGCGTTTTCTCCAGGTACATACCAATCATCATCTTAAGATTATAAAGGACATTCTCGAAACTCCATAAAAAAACCCTGGCCAATTGACCAGGGTTCACATATTTTATAGTTTAGAAGGGTTTATGCCTCGTGAGGAATCACGGAAACATAAGACCTTCCACCTTTTTTCTTATCAAACTGCACAGTGCCATCAATTTTGGCATGCAGGGTATGATCTTTTCCAGCATATACGTTTTCTCCTGGATTGTGGGCTGTTCCTCTCTGACGAACAATAATATTACCGGCAATTGCCTGCTGTCCACCAAAAATCTTTACGCCCAGTCGTTTCGATTCCGATTCCCTACCGTTCTTCGAACTACCTACTCCTTTTTTGTGAGCCATTGTGTAAAGTTTTAAATATTAATACTAACGGTAACTTATTTCTTTCCGCCGTCCAATTTATCTTGTAGGGCTTTTAATTCGTCCCACTTGCCATCAGCAGCAAGTTTTGCTTGTTCCGGCCATGTGTCTGGAACATGATTACCACGAACGCCAGCAATAATTTCTGAAATTTCAGCAGGTTTTGCTTTTGCCAAGTCGACAAATGTAGCAATTCCTCCATCAACCAATGTTGAAGCAATTTTTGGCCCTATACCTTCGATTTTCTTCAAATCGTCAGCTTTAGCTTTACTGGTTGTCTTCTTTGTGGCAGGCTTAGCAGCAGCCTTTTTTGGTTCAGCCTTTTTCGCTGGAGCCGCTTTCTTAGCTTCTACTTTTGGTTCTGGTTTTGCCTTAGGTTTAGGTTCCGCTTTAGCCTTAGTGGCTTTTTTAGCTCCGGAAGCCAGAATCTTCTCGATCTGGATTTCGGTAAGTGCCTGACGATGTCCGTTCTTCACTTTATAACCTTTCCTGCGTTTCTTTTTAAAGACAATGACTTTATCGCCTTTTAAATGTCTCAAGACTTTTGCTCCTACCTGAGCGCCGTCTATAGCCGGGGCGCCAATGGTAAATTTTTCACCATCGCCTAAAAGAAGAACATTATCAAAAGCCACTTTTTTGCCTTCATCTTCCTTCAAACGGTGAACAAATACCTTCTGGTCTTTTTCAACTTTGAATTGTTGCCCTGCTATCTCTACAATTGCGTACATAATAGCGTTATTATAATAATTCGGTTTAATTCTTATCAAGCCTTCATTTGAAGGCGGGTGCAAATATACTAGTAATTCCGTAAAAGACAAATGTTTTACCACCCTAAATTGTTGTTATTTTAATACTAAAATTGAGGGTTCTTTTCAAGTGTTTCTTATTTTTGTGTCCATTGACAGGCGGAGTAACTCCAGCCAATAAATTCACAATTACAATAAATTTAAATTTTATGAAATCCAGATTTTTAATGCTGATTGCTATGAGTTTTGCGATAGGCATTTCTTATGCTCAAAAAGTAGATTTTGAAGAATACGACCTCGATAATGGTCTGCATGTCATCCTACATCAAGATAATACGGCTCCAGTTGTTACAGTTGGAGTCATGTATGACGTAGGTGGCAAAGACCTGGGAGGGGACAACAATTCGGAACGAACGGGATTTGCTCATTTCTTTGAGCACCTGCTCTTTGAAGGAACACCAAATATCCCAAGGGGAAAATGGTTCGAGATTGTATCATCAAATGGTGGCAGTAACAATGCAAACACCTCATTAGACAGAACGTACTATTTCGAGGTATTTCCGTCAAATAGCCTTGAATTAGGCTTATGGATGGAGTCTGAAAGAATGCTTCACCCGGTTATTGATGAAGTTGGAGTAGAGACCCAGAACGAAGTTGTTAAAGAAGAAAAACGCTTGCGGTATGATAACAGTCCGTACGGACAATTTTTGTTTGTTGTGAGCGAAAACCTGTTTAAGGTTCATCCGTATAAAAATAAGAATATAGGAGAAATGGAACATTTGGATGCAGCGACACTAGATGAGTTCAAAGCCTATTTCAAAAAGTTTTATGCCCCCAATAATGCCGCTCTTGTTGTTGCAGGTGACATAGATACGGGAAAAACAAAAGAATTGATCCAGTCCTATTTTGGCGAAATACCCAGCGGAGAAAAGGTCACACGTAATTTTCCCAAGGAACAACCGATCACAGAGGAAATTGAGACGAAGACATACGATCCCAATATTCAGATTCCTGCTGTAGTCACTGCATATAGAACACCCGGTTTTGCAAAGCGCGATGCCTATGTTCTGGATATGGTTTCGGCCTATCTCAGTGACGGTAAAAGCTCAAAACTCTACAAAAAAATGGTAGACGATAAAAAAATGGCTTTGCAGGTCGGTGCGATTAATATCGGGCAGCAGGATTACAGTATTTATGCTGTTTTCGGATTGCCGTTGGGAGGAGCTACATTACAGGATTTAATTAAAGAAATGGATGAAGAGATCATTAAGATGCAAAATGAGCTGATCTCTGAAAAAGATTACCAGAAACTTCAGAATAAATTCGAAAACCGTTTTGTCAATTCAAATTCAAGCGTTCAAGGTATTGCCAATTCCTTAGTTCGTAATTATTTGTTGTATGGTGACACGAATCTGATCAACAACCAAATCGATATATACAGATCGATTACACGTGAAGATATTCAGGCTGCCGTAAAAAAATATTTGAATCCGAATCAAAGACTGATACTTGAATATCTACCCGAAACCAAGGAATAAAACAAATGAGAAACATGAGAACATATATATTATCATTAGTCGCAATATTAGTCGTGAGTGCATCTTTTGCACAAATTGACCGTACAAAAATGCCAAAGCCGGGTCCGGCTCCAAAAATCCAATTGCAAAAACCAATTGAGTATAAGCTGAGCAATGGCCTGACTGTTATGGTTGTTGAAAACAGCAAATTACCTCGGGTATCTTATAACCTTAATATCGACAATGTGCCTTCAGTTGAGGGAGACAAAGCCGGCGTTTCAAGCTTTTTAGGATCAATGCTGGGTAATGGAACCACGAATATTTCAAAGGATGAATTCAACGAGGAGGTTGATTTCCTGGGAGCCAATCTTAACTTTGGATCAAGTGGAGCTTTTGCAAGTGGTTTATCAAAATATGCCGATCGCATTCTAGAGTTGATGGCCGATGCAGCGATTAACCCTCTATTGGTTGAAGACGAATTCAATAAAGAAAAAGAACGACAAATTGAAGGATTAAGGACCGGAGAAAAAAGTGTTGACGTTGTGGCCGGACGAGTTGGTCCTGCACTTGTTTATGGCACACACCATCCTTATGGTGAGTACGTTTCAGAAGAGACCCTTAACGCGATAACTTTAGCAGATGTTAAAGCGTTTTACACGGAACGATTTAATCCTGGAAATGCTTATCTGGTAGTTATTGGCGATATTGATGCAAAGAAGATCAAATCAAAAATTGAAAAGACCTTCGGATTATGGGTGAAAGGAACCAGCCTTGAATTAAGTGTTCCTGAAACCAGTCCTGAAGTTCAATACACTCAGATTAGTTTTGTGGACATGCCAAATGCCGTTCAGTCTAATATTTCCTTGACCCATACGGCAAAATTAAAGATGGGAGATCCCGACTATCACGCATTGCTCATTGCAAATAAGATTCTTGGAGGAGGTTTCAACAGTTATTTAAATATGAACCTGCGGGAGGAACATGGGTATACTTATGGAGCTCGTTCTAATCTGGGATCCAATAAATATGTGTCTCGTTTTACTGCAGGGGCAGCTGTCAGAAATATGGTAACTGATAGTGCAATTGTTGAAACTTTGAAAGAAGTAAACCGAATCCGTAATGAAGATGTCACCGCAGAAGCCCTGGCCAATGCAAAAGCTAAATACACCGGCGACTTTGTTTTAGCACTTGAGAGACCTCAGACACTGGCTCAATATGCTCTTAATATAAAACTCAATGATCTTTCTGAAGACTTTTATTCAACTTACCTTGAAAAGATCAATGCAGTGACCATTGAAGATGTTAAACGAGTAGCTAACAAATACTTCAAACCAGAGAATGCCAGGATGGTCGTCGTTGGAAAGGGAAGTGAAGTACTGGAGAACCTTGAAAAAACAGGAATTCCTATTAAATATTATGATACTTATGCTAATGAGGTTGACAGGCCCGAATTTTCAAAACCAATTCCGGATGGGGTTACAGCTCAATCGATTTTGAACAAATATATTGAAGCCATTGGTGGAACTGACAATCTGAAAAGTGTAAAAACTGTTCATTCTACTGCCAATGTTACAATTGAAGGCGTTCCCTTAACACTTACTGCCGATATTAAGCAGATGAATCCAAATAAAGAATCCATGGAAATGACTGCCGAAGGAATGGGCTTGATCATGAAGCAGAAATTTAATGGTGAGTCTGGTTATAGTGAGCAGCAAGGAATGAAACAACCTATGGAAGGTGATCAATTGGCGCTTAAAAAATCGGAGAGTAGTTTGTTCCCCGAATTGACCTATTCAAGTGATTCTGTTGCTCTTGATGCGCTGACCTCTATTGATGGAAAAGATGTCTTTAAGGTAAAAGTGACTAACAACGGTAAAGATGTTTTCCGCTATTATGATGCTGAAAGCGGACTATTAGTTAGAACTGAAGTAGAGGTCGAATCTCAGGGAAGAACCGTGAAATCGATAAGTGATTTCTCCAACTATTCTGAAGTTAACGGCGTAAAATTCCCGTATTACCAGAGCATCAAATCAGGACCGCAAACCATCTTGATGAATTTCACCAATGTTAAGGTGAATGAAGGGGTTAGCGATGCCGATTTCGAATAATATAAATGCTGATTTTATTATAAACCCGGACTTAAGTGCCGGGTTTATTTTTTTCTGTTTGAAAGGTAAACCCCAAAGAAGATCAGAATAGTTGCCAATCCCTGTTGCACACTAAATTTCTCTCCATCCAGCAGTCCCCAGAATAAAGCTACTACAGTTATCAGATAGGTAACTGAAGATGCAAAAACCGGTGTTGATATCTGGATAAGCTTATTGAATAGTACCTTGGCCAATGCCGTACCAAAGGCGGCAAGTAAGAAGATGTAACCCAGAGATTCCCAAAATAAACTTGAATTTAATGTTTCCGTTTTAAAGAATCCGCTCAGTGCCAACATGATCAGGCCGGGAACGATAATCCCGGCAAAATTGCCTGTTGCAATGGCGATTGCAGGTACATCCTGAAGATATCGTTTAATAATATTCACGTTGAAAGCATAACACAGAGTAGCCAATATCACAAGGCCGGCGTAAAGATAATTTTGATCCGGGTTGAGTTGAGCGCCGGAAACAATCAGGATCACTGTTCCTAGTAATCCAATAATAACGCCCAGGAATTGTCTCCTGGTACAAAGCAGATTAAAAACTGTGAGGCCAACTATAAGCGTATTCAAAGGAACCATCGAGTTCAGAATAGAAGCAATTGCACTGTCTATCTCGTCAATAGCAAAGGCAAAAAATGTAGCCGGGAAAAATGTACCTATAAATCCTGTAAGTATAACCCATGGCCATTGCTTTCGGCTTATCTGCTTGAGACTATAAAATCCAGCTGCCAGAATTATAATGGCGGTTAATACAATTCTCAAACTGGCAACCTGAAGCGGGCTAAAACCCAGCAGTCCTTTTTTCATCAGGATGAATGAACTTCCCCAGATCAAGGCAAGCACTCCTAATAGAAACCATTTGGACTGACGAAATTGAGTCATTTCTCTATCAAGATTTTAACTATACGAGATGGCAAATAACATCTATTATTCTTAATTTTGTGGTGAATTCAATACTATTTATTTATGAAGACATTAAAAAACTTACTTGTACTGTTGATCGTTACAACAGTGGTTTTCAGTTGTAAGAACGAAGCTGAACCGGAGGTTAAAACCGTTGCGGTTGAAACAGCTGAAAAAGTAAAAGAACTAGACCCAAATGCTACTTACGCCAAAGCAGAGTTTACCATAGAAGGCATGACCTGTGCCATGGGATGCGCTAAAATGATTGAAGGCAACCTTAATAAAATGGAAGGCGTTAAAACAGCAGTTGTTGATTTTGAGCGCGAATTAGCCATGGTCGAATTTGATGAAGCTAAAGTAAATCATTCATCTCTCGAGGAGACCGTTAATAATAGTGGTGAATCTTATGCTGTCAAAGAAATCAAGACTGTAGATTCATTCCAGGCTAAGAAGGAATGTGATCCTAATTGCAAAAAAGAATGCTGCCAAGACAAGACTGAGGCCGAGAAAAAAGAATGCGCCAAGGATTGTAAAAAAGCATGTTGCGCTTCCAAAGCTTAAGAATAATATTTAAACTATTGGAAACCACGCTTATAATGAGCGTGGTTTTTTTATTAGAAGCATTCCTGCTACTTACCCCATTAAGAAATTAATAGTGGGGTCCTTTGTCAAAAGATTTCTTTTAAACAATCGATTATTTTTTATTCCATTTGATGGTCTCCATGATATGCCTTATATCGTTCTGCAGATAATAAGCCGCCGGAAGAATAGAATCATAATTAGGTTTAGCATAGAAATATAAGGACCCAGTGATAAAATGCCTGGTACTGTCGGTGACATAAAATTGGGATTGGGAAGCCGCATCACCTCCAACTTCATAAAACATTCCGAATACATTATTCTTAGCACTTTGGAATGGCTGTTCAACGATCTCATCGGCCTTAATAGTGTGCTTTTGAGTTATATTTTGTGCATCAGTAAGCAGGGCCTCCAGATTATTATCAACACTTTGATAAGTCAGGTAAATTGTCCCTTTGAGGCTGGGATAAACAATATCGATTCCCCTGGTCTTACCATCAATCGATGGCCTGGACGGACCAATACTATCGGCCAGAGCGTTCACTTGAAAACTAAACGGAAGGTCGGTTTGTAACTCCTTGTATTCAGGTTCTGGATAATCCAATCGTAAATAAGCCTTAGGTTTAGGCAAGACCTCTTCCTTACAGGCCGTGACACAAAACAAGACTAGGATGAACAGGGCGATTCTTAATATCATGGTACAATAGTAACCTTAATTCTTTTAATTCGTCTTTTATCGACAGACTCTACAGTAAAAACGAGATTTCCAAAAAATATTTTGGCATGGACTCTCGGAAAACTCTTCGAAATCTCTAAAATAAATCCGGCAAGTGTTTCAGCTTCGCCTTTTTCACTTTCCATTTTTGATTCGTCCTCCAGTTTAATAATCCTGTAGAAATCCTTGAGAGTGGTCTTGCCTTCAAAAACATAGTTATACTCGTCAAGCTTGGAATATACAATATCCTCATCATCGAACTCATCACTGATATCACCAACAATTTCCTCTATAATATCTTCAAGGGAGACAACACCAGATGTACCGCCGTACTCATCTACAACAACCGCCAGATGCACTTTTTTCTCCTGGAATTCAAGCATGAGATCATCTAATTTTTTATTCTCCGGAACAAAGAACGGCTCTCTGATCAAATCAGTCCATTTGAACTTCGTTTTATCGAGATGAGGTAAAAGGTCCTTGGCATATAATACACCTATCACCTTATCGACATTGTCTTCATAAACCGGGATACGCGAATACCCATTATTGATCACCTCCTCAACAATATCCTCAAAATTCATGGTTTTATCGAGGGCAAAAATATCGATTCTAGGCCGCATGACCTGTTTAGTGTCTGTATTGCCAAATGATACAATACCCTTTAATATCTTTTGTTCCTGCATGGTCGTGTCTTCCTCACTGGTCAGTTCAAGAGCCTGTGATAAATGATCAACACTGATATTTGATTTCTGTCTCCCGAATTTATCGTTCAAATATTTGGTGATGCGTTGCATGGGTTTGCTGAGTGGTGAAAACAATACATCCATGAATTTCAGGGGGTAAGCCATGAATTTGGCAAATTTTACATTGTTCCGACTAGCGTAGATCTTAGGAAGGATCTCACCAAACATCAGGATCAGGAAGGTGACAACAATAACTTCGATAAGGATTTCAATCCACCATGAACTAAACTCCGGGAACATATAGTCACTCAAACTCGCAAACAACAATACGATTGCGATATTGACAAAATTATTAGCTACCAGGATTGTCGCAAGCAACTTTTGTGGGTGATCCAAAAGTTTGGAAACAATCTCGATTTGCCTCGAATTATCCTCCAGTTCAGAATCGATCTTGGCCTTACTCAATGAAAACAATGCCACCTCTGCTCCTGAAACGAGAGCAGAGCATATCAGCAACCCGATCAGTAGGAGAAATCCAATAATTGTTGAAACCCCTAAAGGTTCAAGTGTTAACAGCAAGCTAGGAGGATCAGGATCCAATGGCGTTCAAATTGGTTCGACTTCTAAAACGGAAGATCATCTTCAACCGGTCCTGATTTAGGACCATTGGCATCGTTCGAAGCAGGCTGAGGTTTAGGAGTGCCAGATGCTTGTGGCATGTCCTGCTGATCTTCTCTGCTCGTTAAAAAGGTGAAATCGGTACAGTGGATTTCGGTAGTATATCGGTCATTGCCAGAATCATCCTGCCATTTTCTGGTTTTAATACGGCCCTCGATGTAAACCCGATCTCCTTTTTTCAGGTATTTTTCACAAATTTCCGCAGCACGATTTCTCACTACGACATTATGCCATTCGGTATTGGTAACCCGCTCGTTGGTTTGCTTATTAGTATAGGTTTCATTAGTGGCCAAAGGAAATCGACCGACACAATTCCTATCATCAAAATAGTGGAGCTTAACTTCATCCCCTAAGTGCCCGATTAACATAACTTTATTGAGAGTTCCTGACATGCTTCCAGTTTGATATTAATTAGTTATTATTTCGTTTAAAAATAAGAAAAATAAGGCACAGATCATTCTTTCAATCCGTATTCCTCGATAAAATCCTGAATCAGAACAGGCACAGGATATTGATTAACCATCGATACATCAATCCCATCACTCAAATCACTATCTGTTTCCACTATCCAGAACTTGGTATGAATATGTTGATGGGACAATTTATGTGTGATATCGTCCTGATTAAATAAATAGGCATGAAAGGAATCACCTTTCAGGATTTCCGACAATTGATCAGTGATATATTCAGATTTATCATCAACTGATAATTGAGTTTCAACCAGGGGAAACTCATATAGATTCTGCCATATATCAGAATGCTCGCGTTTACGCATCAAAATCCTGTTATTGTCATTTGACTGTACAAGCAGATAATTAAAATATCTGTTCCGAATTTTTTGTTTCCTGATCTTCACCGGAAACTGATCTGTTTTTCCATACCGATGGGCAAAACATGAAGAGCTGAACACGCAGGATTCACAGCCCGGTGATTTTGGTCGACAATGCCTGGAACCAAACTCCATTACGGCCTGGTTAAATTCTCCCCTCTCTGCAGCTGGTAGTAAATCCTGTGCCAGCATTTTGAATTCTTTTTTGGCTTTGCTTGAATTAACGGGTGTATCGATCCCGAAATAGCGAGAATAGAAACGGTATACATTACCATCGACTACCGCATGAGGTTCGTCAATGCAAATAGAGGAAATAGCGCTTGCAGTGTAATCGCCAATTCCGGGAAGTTGGATCAACTCCTCATAATTCTTCGGAAATTCCCCATTATATGCGTCTTCAACTATTTTTGCCGTTTTATGCAGGTTCCTGGCGCGTGAATAGTAGCCTAAACCCTGCCATAATTTCAACACTTCCTGTTCGCTGGCTCTGGCCAAATCCAGTACGGATGGAAAGTTGTTTTTAAACACCAGAAAATAGGGCAAACCCTGTTTAACCTGAGTTTGCTGGAGGATGACTTCGGAAAGCCAGATGGTATAAGGATCTTTTGAGCCTCTCCAGGGGAGCTCTCTTTTATTAATTGAATACCAGTTGATTAACTTTTGTTGAAATCCTGTTTTCATTTTAGATAAAGCGCAAAAATACGCGATAATCGCCTGAAAATTTAGTGTTTAACCTTTGAAATATTGAAATTAAAATAATTATATTTGCATCCCTTGCAATAATCTAGTAACCCTAAAAACAATTACAATGACTAAGGCCGATTTAGTAGCGATTATTTCCGAAAAACTCGGAATGGAAAAAGGCGATGTTCAAGCAACTGTTGAATCTTTTATGAGTGAAGTTAAGAATTCTCTGGAAAGTGGAGACAATGTATATCTGAGAGGATTCGGAAGCTTTATCATCAAAAAAAGAGCTGAAAAAACAGGAAGAAATATCTCTAAAAACACGACAATAAAGATCCCAGCCCACAACATACCGGCATTCAAGCCTGCAAAAGTGTTTGTTGAAGGCGTAAAGTCGAACGTTGAGGTGAAATAAGAGATTAATAATATTAATCTAAAAGAAAGCACTTATGCCAAGTGGTAAAAAACGAAAAAGACACAAGGTGGCTACGCACAAGCGTAAAAAGAGAAGACGAGCTAATCGTCATAAGAAAAAGTAAACCCTGAAAAGTAGTTTGTTCAAACTACTTTTTTATTATAAAGCGTTCTTTGACAACAAATTCTGGTATAAGCTGAAAAGCTTCGAGAATTTTTCGGATAAAAAATCCTGTGATAATGTATAATCCATCTGTTCCATATCCCTCTTGGAATGGATACAAATTAACTATATGAACAATGAATTGATCGTAAGGTCTGGTTCAGATAATGTTGATTTTGCCTTATTAAAAGATGGAAAACTTATCGAATTACAAAGAGATGAAGACGACAGTAAGTTTGCTGTAGGTGATATTTTTCTCGCCAAAATCAAAAAGACTGTTCCCGGACTGAATGCCGCATTTGTTAATGTTGGTTATGAGAAGGATGCATTCCTTCACTATCATGACCTCGGCCCAAGGCTCGCCTCTCTACTGAAATTCGTAAAACGTGTAAGCACAGGTAGACTTAGAGATTATTCTTTAAAGAATTTTCCATTTGAGAAAGATATTGATAAGGACGGTGGAATAAACCAGGTCCTTAAATCAAATCAATCTATTTTAGTACAGATCGTAAAAGAACCCATTTCCACTAAAGGGCCCAGAATAAGTTCAGAAATCTCCATTGCAGGAAGATATCTGGTACTGGTTCCTTTTTCAGACCGAATTTCCATATCTCAGAAAATTGATTCGAGAGAGGAAAAAAACCGGTTGAAGCGATTGGTTAAAAGTATAACACCAAAAGGATTTGGTGTTATTATACGAACTGTTGCTGAAGGCAAAAAAGTAGCAGAACTAGACAAAGACTTACAGAACTTGTACAACCGATGGGTTGTCACATGTAAGAAGCTACATAGATCCTCTTATCCCAATAAAGTATTGAGTGAAATGAACAAGGCATCTTCTATTTTAAGAGATGTATTCAATGATTCTTTCACGGCAATTCATGTGGATGATGAGTCACTCTATTTTCAAATTAAAGATTACGTGCAGGAAATTGCACCAAAAAAAGAATCAATTGTAAAATTGTATCAATCTAAAGTTCCGATTTTTGAAAAATTCGGAATTGAAAGACAAATCAAAACCTCGTTCGGAAAAACAGTATCAACCGCTAAAGGCGCTTATTTGGTTATCGAACATACCGAAGCCCTGCATGTTATTGATGTGAATAGTGGAAACCGTTCGAACAAGGCTAAAAGTCAGGAAGAAACTGCCTTGGAAGTGAATTTAATTGCCGCTTCTGAAATCGCAAGACAATTGCGTTTGCGAGATATGGGTGGAATCATCGTTGTAGATTTTATCGATATGACCAGGGCCAATAATCGTAGGACCCTCTTTAATCATTTAAGAGATGAAATGAAAGATGACAGGGCGAAACACAAGATATTGCCCCCTAGTAAATTCGGATTGATACAAATGACCAGGCAAAGGGTTAGACCTGAAATGGCCATTAAAACCAGGGAAGAACATCCCAACGGATTAAATGGTAAAGAGGTAGAAGCCCCAATAGTTTTGATAGAAAAAATCAAACAAGAACTGGATCAGATTTACAAAAAAGGCAATAGTAAGGTGACCTTGAACATTCACCCTTTTATTGCTGCCTTCTTAACGAAGGGTTTTCCATCAATTCGTTCAAAATGGTATTTTGAACACAATAAATGGTTAAAAATACTACCAAGAGATGCTTACACGTATTTGGAATACCGTTTTAAAGATAAAAACGGAAAAACCATAAAAGCTTAAAAAAAAAGCCTTGCTCATTTGAGCAAGGCTTTTTTTGTTTCTTAGGGTGATGGATTAGGTATGGATTCGTGAATCTCATCGATTCTCTTTAATAACTCTTCGTCGAGAATCAAATTCGCGCTATCGATATTCTCCTTTAACTGTTCCAAGCTTGTCGCACCAATAATGTTGCCAGTAACAAAAGGCTGCCGGGTAACAAAAGCCAGTGACATTTGTGCCAGGCTCATATTGTTTTCCCTCGCTAACTGCAGATATCGCTTTGTAGCTTCGGTTGCTCGTTGATTACTATATCTTGAGAATCTTGGAAAGAGGCTTAATCGTGAATTCTTAGTCTGCTTTCCTTCGATATATTTTCCGGAAAGAACTCCGAATGCCATAGGCGAATATGCCATCAGGCCGATATCCTCTCTCATTGCAATCTCAGCCAGGTCTCCTTCAAAGGTCCTGTTTAACATGGAGTATGCATTCTGAATAGTTATCATCCTTGGCAAACCATGAATTTTGCTTTCCTCTAAATACCGCATGGTTCCCCATGCCTTTTCATTGGAAAGACCAACATATCTCACTTTTCCAGATTCAATAATTTCCTTTAAACTCTCCAGAACAATCTTAAAATTATCGGTCCATTGTTCATTAGGATTGTGCACATAACCCCGGACACCAAAAACATTGGTTTGACGTTCGGGCCAGTGCAATTGAAACAGATCGATATAGTCGGTTTTGAGTCGTTCTAATTCATTATCAACAGCTTCAATAATTGACTTATGGCTAAATCCGGTTGTTCTGATATGTGCCGTATAATCCCCTGGACCTGCAATTTTTGATGCCAGTATCAATTTATCACGATTGCCGGTTTTCTTTAACCAACTACCAAGAATCTCACTGGTTCTACCCTGGGTTTCTGCAGAGGCAGGGACAGGATATAATTCTGCAGTATCGATAAAGTTAATCCCATGGTCAATAGCATAATCTAATTGCTCATGCCCTTCGGCCTCGGTATTCTGATTTCCCCAGGTCATCGTTCCAAGGCAAATCTTGCTTACCTGGATATCGGTGTTGGGGAGTAAGGTATATTGCATTAAATCTCGTTAAGGAGTTTAGTGATCTCATCAAGCTTCGGAGTGAGGATAACTTCAATTCGCCGGTTCTTTGCACGGCCTTCCTGATTATCATTAGTTGCTACAGGTGCATACTCACCTCTGCCTGCTGCTGTAAGGTTTTCAGGATCGATATCGGGGTTATCCCTTAATATTTTTACAATAGCTGTCGCTCTTTTAGTAGACAGATCCCAATTGCCACTGACTTGGCCGGTTCCGGTGAATGGAACATTATCGGTATGACCTTCAATAAGAACACTGATGTCAGGGTTTTGGGCCAAAACACTGCCCAACTGCTGAACCGCTCGTCGGCCGGAATCTCCAACAGCCCAGCTTCCTGAGCTGAATAACAGCTTGTTTTCCATGGAAACATAAACCTTCCCGTCTCGTTGCTCTACAGTAAGGCCTTTACCTTCAAAATCGGTCAAAGCCCTTGAAATGGCGTCCTTAAGGTTTCTCATGGCTTCGTCCTTTGCCGAAATCAGATTTTCCAGTTCAGCAACCCGATTGGAACGCTGTTCCAGTTCTTTCTGAAGTTTCTGTAATCTGGAATTTTCCTCAGCTAATGCAATTTCCTTTGCTTCTAACTGTGCGAGTAACTGGCGATTCTTTTTATTATTTTCAGCCAGAGCAGCACTACTATTGGCTTCCAATGCATCATATGAGTTCTTTAAATTATCATAGTTGGATTGAAGAGCATTCAATTCATTCTGCAAGCGGTTTCTTCGCTCCGCAGTTTCATCATAGTCAGTACGTAAAGCTGTAAGATCATTGTTAGCCTTATTTAGAGCTAATTGCAGTTCTTCGTTATCGGTATTCAATTTGCGGTTCTCCCTTTTGAGATCAGCATATTTGTTTTCAAGATCTTTGTAGACCTTTGGTGATACACAAGACAGCATCAAGCTGGCAAATAATGTAACTAAAACGTATTGTTTCATAAATATGGGGATTAATCAATTTCTAATAATACGGGACAATGATCACTGTGATATGCTTCGGTGAGTATTGCAGCCCTTTTTAATCTTTTTTCCAATGGTGAAGAAGCCATGGCATAATCCAAACGCCAGCCTTTGTTATTTGCCCTGGCATTTGCCCGGTAACTCCACCAACTGTAATAATGCGGTTCTTTGTTGAAATACCTGAATGTATCTATAAAACCACTGTCGATAAAATTACCTATCCACTCCCTTTCAACGGGTAGAAAGCCAGAGACCTTCTTATTCCTTACAGGGTCATGGATGTCTATGGCTTCATGACAGATATTATAGTCACCACATATAACCAGATTTGGCTTTTGTTTTTTAAGATTATCGATATAGGTCTGGAACATATCCATATATTCCAGTTTATGATCCAATCTGGCGATATTTGTTCCTGAAGGAACATATAAGCTCATTACAGATACATCATCGAAATCAACGCGGAGGTTTCGACCTTCGAAATCCATAGATTCTATTCCGGTTCCATACTCTACCTGATTGGGTTCTTTTTTACAAAGAATTGCAACACCACTGTAGCCTTTTTTTTGCGCACTGAACCAATAATGATACTCATATCCGGCTTTCTCAATTAGTTCGAGATCCAGTTGTTCTTTAAGTGCTTTGATTTCCTGCAGGCAGATCACATCGGGTGAAGCAGCGCGTAGCCAATCGATAAACCCTTTATTTATGGCGGCTCTTATACCATTAACATTATATGAAATAATCTTCATTCGGCCCATTCGAATTTCAGCTAAAATAAATAATGCTGTACTTTTACACCATTATATTAGAACAGATTTAACGAAAACTATCAACAAAATATTTTGTATTGTTTTTAGTTTATCTCTTAGATGAAAATTAGGCTGGCTTTTCTCTTTATCCTGCTGTGTACTTTGCTTTCCGCTCAGGATAAATCAAATTACAAGACCATCCGGGTTGCTGTTAATGATTCAATCCAGATCGATTCGGTAAGTATTAATCCCGGTCGATTCCAGCTACGCGATATTAGCGGTTTCGTTATTGATAGTAGTAAATACACCGTAGATTTTAAAAAATCCATTCTCATATTCAGGGAACTACCGGTATCAGACAGCCTGATAATCGACTATTTGAAATACCCGGACTTTATAACAAAAACCTACAGCAGGCTTGATCCTGAGCTTATTTTAAGCGATACCAAGGACTTAAATACCTTGTACAGGCTTTCACAATCGAATCAAGAGCGATCATTTACTCCTTTTGAAGGACTTACAACCACCGGAAGTATATCCCGTGGCATAACGATTGGCAACAACCAGAATTCAGTTCTTAACAGTGAGTTAGACCTTCAAATCAGCGGGCGGCTCAATGACAAAGTCTCATTAAGGGCATCGATCCAGGATGCTAACATTCCGCTTCAGGAAAGCGGTTATTCCCAAAGACTGGATGAATTCGACCAGGTTTTCATCGAATTATTCAGTGAGAATTGGAACATCAGGGCAGGAGATATCGACCTTGTTAACCCTGAATCCTATTTTGCCAAATTCTCCAAGCGTGTTCAGGGGCTTCAGGTACAGGCTAAATTAAATCATCCGGAATCAGAAACTCATTTATTTGCCTCCGGGGCTCTGGTAAGAGGACAATTTGCCAGGAGTCAGTTTACTGCCCAGGAGGGAAACCAGGGGCCCTATAAACTCCGAGGGAATAACAATGAGTTATTTGTTCTGATCGTGTCGGGAAGTGAATCAGTATACGTAAACGGTGTACTGGTTGAGAGAGGAGAAAATAAAGATTATATAATCGATTACAATGCAGGAGAGATCATTTTTAATTCAACTTTTCCTATCACTTCTGAAATGAGAATAACAGTTGATTACCAATTCAGTGAAAGGAATTATTCGAGATTGGTGGCATTCGGAGGTGCGAGGTATAAAAGCGATTCGTTCCATATTGGTGTTTCGGTTTACAACGAGAACGATGCCAAGAATCAACCACTTCAACAGAATTTATCTTCTGAGCAAGTCCAGATCCTTGGTGATGCAGGGGATGATATGACACAGATGACGGCTCCATCAGCCATTCCTGAGAGTTTTAACGAAAACCGCATTCTCTATAAAAAGGAGTTGATCAATGGCGTTGAGGCATTTGTGTTCTCAAATGATCCAAATGATGAGCTCTTCAGTGTAAAATTTAGTTTGATTGGTGATCTGCAGGGGAATTATATAGTTAGCAACACCAATGCCATCAATACTATTTTTGAATATGTTGAACCAATAAACGGTGTCCCCCAGGGAAATTATGAACCTATAGTTCAATTAATTGCCCCCACCAAACTTCAGATGATTGTTATAAATGGTGGCTACACTCCATCCGACAAGACCAACATATCATTCGAGTTAAGCGGCAGCAATAATGACCTGAATCTGTTCTCGAATCTGGATGATGGCGATAATAATGGCTTCGCAGCGCATCTTTCATTCGATCAGAACATTATAAGGAAGGACAGTAGCTGGACCTTTTCGGCATTGGGAAAAGCCGACTATATCGATGATCGTTTTGCTACTATTGAACGATTATACAACCCTGAGTTTAACAGGGACTGGAACCTCGATCAGCCAACCGGTGACCAGAGATTCATTACAGCAGGGATGAACTTGCAACATCCAGAAAAGGGTATCGCGAACTATAGTTATCAGAATCTGAATTATTCAGGAGATTTTAATGGAAATAAGCATAATGGCCTGGTCGATCTCAAATTAAACCGCCTGTCTGTCTATTCAAATTCTTCTGCCTTGTCGACTTCCTCCATGAGGACCACTTCACAATTTGTTCGTTCATTTAACCGCCTGGTATACGCACATAAAAAAGGCTGGATCGGGGGGAAATTTGCAATGGAAGATAACGAACAGCGGGATGTAGAAAGCGACACCTTAACACCATTGAGTCAGCGCTTTAGTTCATACGAATTATTTACAGGCATTGGTGATAGCACCAATATCTATGTAGAAGTAGGATATAAAACCAGGCTTAATGACAGCCTTAGGAACAATGTTGTAGAACGTGTTAATACGTCAAATACCTATTTCCTTCGGTCCCGATTGATCAAAAACCAAAAGACCAACCTGGCCTTGTTTTTAAATTATCGGGACTTAAAATTTTCGGATGACCGAGATAATGAAAACTCCCTGAATTCAAGATTGCAATTCAGTCAGAATCTTCTGAATCAATTGATCCAGTTCAATACTGTATTTGAGACGAACTCGGGAACTTTACCACAACAGGAATTTACATATGTTGAGGTAGAGGCTGGCCAGGGAGCATATACCTGGATCGACTATAATGAAAACGGCATTCAGGAACTGGAAGAGTTTGAAATTGCCCAGTTCCAGGACCAGGGCAGTTACATACGGGTTTTGCTGCCTAACCAGGTTTTTATAAAAACGCATCAAAACCGATTCAGTCAAAACCTGACGATAAATCCGCAGCGATTAGCAAACCAAGGATCAAAACCTCCTTCATTCTGGAGTAAACTTTACAATCAAACCTCCTATCTGATCGATCGAAAGGTCAGGCGAGATGGCAATAATTTCAACCTGAATCCATTCGATAGCGATGCCGATGATTTACTAGGTCTGCAGCAAAATTTCAGGAATACGCTTTTCTTCAACAGGGGAAAACAGCGATACACTACCTCTTATTCGTTCATCACTACCAAGTCCCGCTCTGTACTAAGCGTTGGTTTTATTGAGAATTCGATAAGGAGTCATCAAATAGATTTCAACCATAAGATCAAAAACACATGGTTGATCAATACGCTAGCTTCTTTCGACTTCAATAGGAGTCGTAGTGAGAACTTCACTAGTAAAAATTTTGATTTAGAGGGTATTCGCATAGGTCCGAAGGTCTCCTATTTGTTAAACGACCGAATTCGTTTTGACCTCTTTTACCAATTGAGTGAGAAGGACAATATCATTGGGAACATGGAGAGTTTAACTCAACAAAAATATGGGGCGTCATTCCAATTTTCCAGTAACCAAAAGGCAGCAATAAACGGGGAATTCAATTATTTCTCCAACAAATTCGCAGGTAATTCTAATTCACCTGTTGCATACCAGATGCTGGAAGGCCTTCAACCAGGCACTAACTTCACCTGGAGTTTAATCGCCCAAAAGAAGATCACTAAATTCCTGGATTTGAACCTTAATTACTTCGGAAGAAAATCGGAATCAAGTCGGACCATCCATACCGGCAGCGTCCAGCTCAAGGCATACTTCTAATATAAAGCGGTATATTTTTTGTATTTTCAATTTCAATAATACTTAAACTATGGAATTGCTGATAAAATCATTTCTATTATGGTCTCTCGTATTGATCTCGGGTTGCAATGCAGCCAAGGAAGTGACTGATGAACAACAGAACAGACAACAAATGACAGAACAGAATACTAAAGACTACAGCTCCGAGGGGTTCTCCAAAATAATCATGGTACGTTTGGAAGAAAGTGAATGCCCCTTTGTAATGGTGCTTGAAGAGAGTAAAGAACGGCTTGACCCTTTGAACCTGGATGAAGGAAAATTTAGTGAATTAAAGAACGCTGAGCAAGAGGCATGGATAAAATTCAGAAGGCTTCGCCGAACCAGTCGCTGTCCAAACACCTCTCCTGTTCAATTACTGGAAATCAAAAACTAAATAGGATCTAATAAAAAACCCCGGTTTTTGGCCGGGGTTTTTTATTATTTAAGCTCAAGGTTTATTTAACAATAATACGCTTGATATTACTTTGATTGTTATTGCCTATTTTGACAAAATACATGCCGGCTGCAACGTATGACATATCCAACCTGTGCTCATATCCATTTCCGCTCTCATTTTCAAGAGATTTGTAGTAAATGGTCTGTCCGAGAACATTTTGAACCGTTAGTTGAAGGCGTTCATTGATTGAAGATGTTGGTAACTTAACAAGGAACTGATTGTCTTCCTCATAGATAATGGTTATACCCTCTTCAATAAGTGGATCATCAACAGAAAGGTTTGTATTACTACACAGTTGAAGCGTCCAGCCCAGGAATGTTCCGCCGTCAAAATTGGCGTCATCCAGAATCTCAAGGGTCCAATCCCCAATAGATTGTAAGCCATCGAATGCCGATAAGCTCTCCTGCGGAATAAAGGATCCGGTGAAAGGTCCTGTTCCGGAGGAAATTGGAGTTGATGCTTCATCATCAAACACAGTATTCGTCATATTATCTGAACTGGATCCTACATCCTGGCACAAATAAATTGCAGGTGATCCTCCAGGTCCGATCAATCGTATTTCAAGATCTGCATTCCAGGTATGCACTAAATCGATGGTAACATTTACATCATTGATCACAAAATCATCTGTATAAGTTACTACAGAATTGGTGAAGCTTCCTGCATCCGGGCCAATAGGTTGAGATGTAGTATTAGATTGTGACTGGCAAGACACATTTGTCACGTCAGTTGAAGTTGAATCATTGGCATTATCGCTATCTGCACCTAGTAAAGTGGTAGCAACAATATTATAGGTTGCAACACTTGATAAATTAGCAAGGGCGGTAAACGAATAAGAAAGTGTGCCTCCTGCTAAGACTGTAGCAACCACGGTTTCAACAACCGGGGTTCCGCCATCAATAGCATATTGAACATCAAAACCGGATTGATCCTGGGTTCCAAAGTTCTCAATGGTAACCGTTACGGTTTCATTGCCTAGCCCCTCACCGCTAACAGGCGAGGTTATTTCAGTAACACCTATATCATCAGCTAAAATATGGGTGACATCCTGGGACACACAATCATTACTATTATCTTCATCGGTGGTATAGTCTGTACAAGATGTTATAGAATAGGTCTGCCCTTGGGTAGAAAGATCTGCAGTTGCTGCAAAAACGTGCTGTGCCGTGGCACCGGCGGTTAATGTTCCGGCATAGGCTTCAGAAACCACTGTTCCACCATCTACCTGGTAGGTTACATTAAATCCGGAAGCATCCAATTCTCCAAAATTTCTTACTGTAACCGTAATAGTCTCAGCATTAGAAAGTGCCCCATCTGTAGGTGTGTCAACACTAATAACCCCAACATCATTATTGAAATTTGGTGCCAGCTGGAAAACTCCGGCAACATTTTTACGGCCACTGGCCATGATCTCATTTACAAACCAAAATTTCTTATCGCCATCGGGGTCAATATCGATCTTACTATAATCACCATATCGATCAAAGGGTCCGGGAATATTTGCATCTCCAGCCTGGATAACTTGTTCGGCCACTGTCATCGTTCCGAGCGGATCTGATGCATATCGACCGGTATAATATGTCCCAACCACTACATTAGGATCGGCACTATTGGGGCTGGACATGGATGTATATCCCATCCCTATATTCCCCTGGACGTCAAATGTCAAACTCGAATTCCAGGCGTGTCGGTTATCAGGAGCGGTATATGTGCCTTCCTGGTAAAGTGTCCATGGCTGGTTATCGGCGGTTTGCCTTAACTCCACCCATCTGACCGCTGCCTGCTTTGCTACGGTTGGATCAACATCAACAACAAAACTAAATAATGCCGAATTATGTGTTCCAAACTTTCTGAATTGCGCCTGGTTATATATTAAACCCTGCAAGGCATCAATAGCCTGCCCACCACCTGGTTGGGGAAGATTAGAAAAAGACCCCCCGTCAAATACATTCACAAAAGGTGCTAAAGGAATTTCCGTGGGTGCAGAAACATTGGATTGCATAGGATTACTCCAGTCAATATCAACGGTCCAATATTTAATATGATCCTGGGTAATGCCACCTCCCCATGCGTCATCCTGAAGTGCAACAATTGTTGCCCCACCTAAAGCCGGATAAGGTCCGGCACTCACACTAAGGGCATGCGGACTATGAAATCCGAAGGTTACAAGTCCTGTTAAATTAAAGGTAACTATCTGTGGTGTTGTTCCCGAAGCTGGTTCCGGATCGATCATAGCATCTCTTTCAAAAATGTGAAAGAGACCTCCATTATTATCGGTCATATAATATCCATCACTCCATACCGACATTTTTTGATAATCGTTAACGGAACCATAGGTATATACCGTCCAGGTATCATTAACTGGGTCCGGTCCGTCAGACACCGCTACCTGAACGCCAGCACCAAGGAGGGTAAGAACCCATTTATCTGCTGCATCATCATAGGACGCCGTCAAATCACAGCAGCCTGATGAAGTGAATATATTTGTTTCGTCTAATTGGGCTGTTAACGGATTACCGCTTTTGTCAAAAATTCTGAATCCTGTATTGATCACCGCAAAATAATGGTTTGGCCCAACAGCTCCGGCCGGATCAGTGGGAGCCGAACTCGATGCCGCAGTTTCAAAAACAAATTCCGGCATTCGCGTCGGGATCGTATTTTTCAAACGATGAGGATTCTTAGCCAACGGATCGGGGCCTTTTGAACCTTTGCCAGGAATCATGTTTATTTTTGATTCCCGAACCCTTCCATCATCCATTTCCTTTAATGTATCAGATTCATCCAAAATAAGATTTGATCGGGACGACAAGGATGCAACATGTTCAATTTTGTCCGGGTATTGAACCGAAACAGGGCTCAGGCCTTTCTTTTCAATCTCCTGACCATAGGTCAAATTATAAGTTAGAGCGAAAAGTAGGCAAAGTGCCCAGAGTAATTTTGATCTCATAATAATTGATATTTCTTAGTTGTTAGTTTTTCCTTTATAAGGCTATTAAAAGTAATGCTTTTTTGAAAAACATTCGAACATTGCACCAATTAATGGATGAACGACAATCGAAATGTATTGATTGTCAAACATTTCGGACAAATAATACTTAGAAACAGTAATAAAGCGGTAGTCAGGATCGCATTCGCATCAGCCAGTTCTTGACCTCTACCTGATCCTTGATCAGGCCTTTTAACTGGGAAATGGGGACGCGTTTTTGTTCCATGGTATCTCGCTCACGAATAGTCACGGTATGATCCTCCAAAGTATCATGATCTACAGTTATACAAAATGGAGTACCTGCTGCATCCTGACGACGGTAACGCCTACCAACTGCGTCCTTTTCGTCATATTGCACATTAAAATCCCATTTGAGGTCTTCCACAATTTTCCTTGCTATTTCAGGAAGGCCGTCCTTTTTCACAAGAGGAAGAATAGCCGCCTTTGTAGGCGCAATCACTGAAGGTAATTTTAGTACAACCCTGGTTGTCCCATTCTCCAGTTCTTCATTCTGCAAAGCGTTAGAGAATACAGCAAGAAACATCCTGTCAAGGCCAATTGAAGTTTCCAAAACATAAGGAACATAGCTTTTATTTTCCTCATGATCAAAATATTGAAGTTTTTTACCGGTATACTTTTCATGCTGGGCAAGATCGAAATCTGTGCGGGAATGAATTCCTTCGAGCTCTTTGAACCCAAAAGGAAACTTGAATTCTATATCAGTGGCCGCATCGGCATAATGGGCTAATTTCTCATGATCATGAAAACGGTAATTCTCTTCTCCCAATCCGAGTGACAAATGCCATTTCATCCGTTCTTCCTTCCAATGCTCATACCATTCTTTCTGGGTTCCCGGCTTAATAAAGAATTGCATCTCCATCTGCTCAAATTCCCTCATCCTGAAAATAAATTGTCGTGCAACGATCTCATTCCTGAAGGCCTTTCCTGTTTGTGCGATTCCAAAGGGAATTTTCATCCGCCCCGTTTTCTGAACATTGAGGAAATTGACGAAGATACCCTGGGCGGTTTCCGGCCTTAAATAGAGATCCATGGCCGAATCGGCGCTGGCACCCAGTTTAGTGCCAAACATCAGGTTAAATTGTTTAACATCAGTCCAGTTCTTACTACCGGATAAAGGGCAAACAATTCCCAACTCTTCAATAAGGGCTTTTACGTCGGCAAGATCCTCATCCTCGAGCGATTTAGCCAACCGCTTTAAAATTATTTCTGATTTTTCCATATAACCAACCACCCGTGGATTGGTCGTTACAAATTGTTCCTCATCAAAAGATTCGCCAAATCGTTTTCTTGCCTTCGCAATCTCCTTGTTGATCTTACCTTCAATCTTGGCCACATGGTCTTCAACCAACACATCGGCTCTATACCTTTTCTTAGAATCTTTATTATCGATCAGAGGATCATTAAACGCATCGACATGGCCAGAGGCTTTCCATGTTGTGGGGTGCATAAAGATGGCTGCATCTATTCCTACAATATTCTCATGCATTTGAACCATGGCTTTCCACCAATAATCCCTGATATTGTTTTTTAGTTCAACACCGTTTTGCGCATAGTCATAAACAGCGCTTAAACCATCATAAATCTCACTGCTTTGAAATACATATCCATATTCCTTTGCATGTGAAATAACTTTCTTGAATCGATCCTCCTGATTTGCCATGCTGCAAAAATAAAAAACCGCTCAAAACAAATGGAGCGGGAAGGAGAAAATAATTTGATGGATTAATTAAGTTCTAATTGCGTTCCGCCCAAACGCCTCTCATTTTCGAAAACACTAACGAAGTACAGGCCTTTTTCAAATTCATCGGAACCCGGAATTGCAGTACAAACTTCTGTGTTCTTATTAGCATAGTTCACAGAAATTTTGGCACTATAAATCAGGGAAAGGTCTCCAAATTCTATGGCACCCATATCATTGATCACGTTGTTGTCTGGTCCAACAATCTGTATAAATAACTGTTTATTTCCCGGATTGACTAATGGATTCTCTCCCAGAACAAAGCACACTTCAATCTGATCGGCTTTATTAGCCCGATCGGTTAGGACCAATTGGCCGTTACTATTTTCCCTGAACACTTTGGCGTGAAAAGAATTCGCATAAATTTTTGTTCCGGATTCCAGTAACTTATTCAGAAAACGGTTTTCAGAACGGAGTTGCTGGCTGAGTTTGGTTTGCCTGGTTAACTCATTGCTGATCTCGGAACGTTTATTTTCCAGATCCGCAATTAAGAGATTTAAAGAATCGATCCCCAAGGTCTTGCTCTGCCTTTTTAGAAAAAGTAATTCAGACTGGACATGCGAGAGCAGGGCGACATCAGCCTTTATATCATTTAGGGAGTCTAATGCAGATTGTGCCCTGTCGAGCACAGTGTCGTATTGCAACCTTATGGAGTCATTCTCAAGTTCCAGAGCATCATATTGTGAAATGAATGCGCTGAGTTCTTGCCGAAGGAGCTTTTTTTCCTGTTTTATAAAATCGGTGTCCGATTTTATATCACGATAATTAGCAAAACCAAAAGCTGCAAGAGCGATAATAGCAATTATCAAAGACCCTAAAGCTAATCTGTAGTTAAATTCCGAGGGATTAACTATCATTTTACTCGGTGGGATGGATTAATTAATACCACAAAATATGTATTAAGTTTGTTTCGAATAATTTTAATCGATGAAGTGATAAAAAACTTGTTAAACATATTTTTTCCAGAAATCTGCATGGCTTGCCATTCGGTTTTGAATGACAATGAAGTTCATTTTTGCACAGGTTGCCGGCATGAATTTCCAGTTATGAATCTGGATCGAGAGGGGCGCTCAATCATTGAAAAAGTATTCAGAGGCAGAATTCATTTGAAGTCGGCCGTGGCTCTGCTGCGATTTGAGAAAAAGGGCATTGTGCAGCAACTTTTACATAATCTGAAATACAAGGGGCAGGAAGAAATCGGGACAGCTCTTGGTAAATGGTTAGGATCAGAACTCCAGGGAGATAATGGGTTTACTACGGTTGATGTGGTTTTACCAGTGCCGGTTCATAAATCAAAACTTAAAAAGCGAGGATACAACCAGGTTGATAGTTTTGGCCGCCAGCTTGCGCAAAAACTGAACGCTGAATATCTGGATGATATCTTGATCAAGACTTCTGCAACAGCAACAAAGGTTTTCCAACGACGATTCAAACGCTGGCAAAATAATCATGAAGTTTTCGAACTGAATAATGCAGAGCGACTTGTTGGCAAAAACATTTTGCTGGTTGATGATATTGTTACCACCGGGGCAACTATTGAACAATGTGCCCAAGTATTGAATTCTGTTCAAGACGCAAAACTTTGCGTAGCTGCTATGGCAATAGCCGAATGATTATTGCGTTTGGCTAAATATGTTATTACCTTGCGTAAAATTTGAGAACTAACGGTGAAAAAAGCCTTCCCCTTAATTATAATATTCCTGCTCTTAATCTCCGTAAGTTGTGCAAACCGGGGAAATCCCAGTGGTGGTGAGCGGGATACTACTCCTCCGGAGATCGTTAAGTCTGATCCTGAGAATCTCGGCACGAATTTTACCGCTGATGAGATTGAAATTCAGTTTGATGAGTATGTTAAAATTAAAGAACTCTCAAAAAACCTCATCATATCCCCACCGATGGATCCCGAACCTCAAATAACTCCGCTTGGTTCTGCCAGTAAGAAGATCACCATTAAAATTTATGACACGCTGCGGCCTAATACAACTTATGCTTTGAATTTTGGTGAAAGTATTGTTGATAATAACGAGGAAAATCCATTTCCGTTTTACAAATACGTGTTTTCAACAGGAGGATATATCGATTCACTAACTATGGAAGGTGGTATAACTGATGCTTTAGACAAGCAGGCAGAAGAATTTGTGTCGGTAATGTTATATGAGGTCGATTCCACATATTCCGATTCGCTGATCTACAAGGAAAAGCCTGACTATATTACGAATACCCTCGATAGTCTTACAACCTATAAACTTGAAAATCTTAAGCCTGGAAAATACAGGTTAATTGCATTAAAGGATGAAAATTCAGATTTCACATTCGACCAGGCAATCGATAAAATCGGATTTGTAGAAGACTTCATTGAAATCCCTACTGATCAGTTTTACGACATTCAATTATTCAAAGAGAAAGTAGATTTCAAAGCATTCAGGCCACGCTTATCGGGCCATCAGAAAATCGCCTTTGGTTATGCCGGTGATCCTGAATTAATGGATATAAAATTAATAACCAGGGTTCCCGATAGTTTCAACTCAAGGATAACACAAGCCAAAGATAAAGATACACTGAGCTACTGGTTCCGTCCAAAACTGGAATTAGATTCGCTGATTTTTAAGGTTTCCGGTCCGAAAACCATAGATACTTTTACCGTTCGCCTGAAAGACCAGCTGAAGGATTCACTGGTCATTTCGCCATTCAGGGATGGGCCCGAAACATTTGAAAAACCATTTGAGATCGATGCTAATTTACCATTAACAACAATAGACCGATCACAAATTAAATTAATCGATAAAGATTCGGCTGATGTCTCATTTAACCTGGTTCTGGACAGCCTGAAGAATCGACTAAGATTTGAGTTTGAAAAAACCGAATCTAATAACTACAGGCTCAAACTCTATCCCGGAGCACTGACAGATTTCTTTGAGAATACCAATGACACCCTCAGCTATTCTATAAGAACAAAGGCAGTGTCGGAT
>JABDPU010000257.1 GCA_013042625.1 Flavobacteriaceae bacterium
TATGTTCATCTAACAAATTTCAGAATGAGCATTTCAAAGATCAATAAGATCAGGGCAAAAATAACAAACCATTTCCATAGGGCATTGATTTCTGTCTCACTTTTTATTTCATCCAGTGTTATTTTTAACGAATCGGACGATTCTATACCAAATTGAGAGGAAAGATCATAATAGCGCAAATCACTTTCTTTTCTCGAATAATTAAAGGAGACCTTATCTAAAACCTCGTTCGATCGCAATATGTCATAGATTCCATGTTCCTGAAGGTTATTTCCAATACTGATGGTTACTTTCTTTGGAAAGCTACGCTGTTGCGGTATAACCTGATTTTCACCAAGACCGAGTTTAAGAATGTCGTCTTGTTGAATACTGGTATTTACATCAAATTCGATATCGTTCCCTATGGTGTAATATAGTTTTGGCAACTTCAAACTGCTTAAACCAACATTATAAAGAGTAGGTACGATGAGGGGGGAATTTAAAACATTGGAATGATCTTCATTCAAGGCAGTTGTAAAGACAAATACATTGTCCTCCTGAATAAAAAATGGATTGCCATCTTCAAACTGTAAAACCGGACTTCCCTGAGACTGAGTTCGGATTAATCCTTTAACTTTTGGGTATTGAAAATTACTCACCTCCTGATCAAAAACACCTTCAAAAAGAGGGTGGTCATAGTTGATCCTGGTGATGAGTTTCTCTTCAGGAATAAATCCAGTCATGTAAATTCTACTAACCGATCTAAGTAATTGATTATAAGAATTTAATATAGACTCATTAGAAGGTATAATTAAAATATATCCGCGATCTCTCACAAAAGAATTAAGGGCATTAGAAAGGGCCACCGGAATCTCGTCAAGCTCGTTTAGAATGATAAGATCCTGCTCACTGATTCTATTATAATTGAGTTGTTCGAAAGGCACGTTCTCATACTCGAATTCCGGCTCGGTATAGATACGTTTTAAAAAATCATCGTCGGCCTGGTTAATGCTGAGTACCTTTATTTTTTCCTGGTTGTCGATATTAAAAAACAGCATATTATCGAACTGTAACTGCACATCTTCTATGCTTAGTTTTCCATTGATTTGCTGGTTCTTAGGCAAGCTGAATGATGCAATTGGATTTTCCTCTGAGTCCACGGCGGTTTTTGCCGTAAGAACATCGTCGTTGAACAATGAGACAGGAAGGTTTAAAAGGCTGCCGTCTGCTGACTTGAGTTTCACCTTGAGTTCGAGGTTGTTCGAATTGTTGTCCCGGATATATGCACTGTCAATACTGATGTTTGTTGATGAAACGGGTCTTAATTGAACGTACTTTAACTGAAACTGTTCATCTCTATTCGCTGGTGTGAATTCTCGATTTTGTTGAAAATCGGAGATCAGGATAAGATTTTTAATCCTTTCGGAATTTGAACTGAACATTTGTTTGCCCTTCAGGACCGCCGCTTCATAATCCAATTGAGAACCTGTATAATCTAGCTGAACCAGCTCATTCTGAATAGACTTCAATGAAACATTTCTAAATTCGGAATCATTGGTAAAAAGCGTAATAACCTCATCGTCATAACCCGAATCCAGCAGATCCTGCACCGCTCGTCTCATCAGTTCCCCACGATCTCCTTTGGCTTGCATGCTAAATGAGTTGTCGAGATAGATCACGGTTTCCGATTCGGTTAAGGCTTCTTCGTTCTCAGAAGTGAAAGGTTGGGCAAAGGCTAGTATGATAGCTGCTAACATCAGTAACCTGGTTGCAAGTACAAGCCATTTTTTAAGTACCCGGCTTTTCCTGGTCTGCTTGGTAACTGTTTTTAAAAACTCAACGTTTGTAAAGGGAACTTTTTTAAATCGCCTTAATTGGAAAAGGTGTACAATGATCGGGATCAGCAATAAAATCAGGGCATAAAGAATTTCGGGCTGCTTGAACTGCATGAATAATATCATTGTGTTTCACAAACTTAGTTGAAAATTTAGTTTTTAAGGTGCAGCACCTCCAGTTTTAGGATATTTTTTACACTATTCTGTTAGCAGAAAAAGAAATAATCGATCATCGATTTCATCTTCAATTTGTTCAGATGACGCCTTATTTCTTCTTGAGCTTTGGAATTGGCCACTGTTATAATACTCTGGGGGTTGTTGAGTTGATCTAGCGCTTCAAAAGGCAGCATGGGTTGGTCATAGATGGATTTACCTATTTTCTTCGGGTTATCGCAAATCCAGTGAAATGGTACCTGATTTTCAAGGAGAAGACTGGCAACCTTTTTACCTTTAAAACCCGCTCCCCAGATAGTCAATGGCCTAGATCTATCATAATTTAGCTTCAGAAAATAATGGGTTTTGATCTCAAGAAAATAGTTTTGAGCATAATGAATATGATTGCGCGAGGTGCGTTCCGGGTAATCTCTCCATTGATGAAGCAATTTTGAACTTGGAAGACATTTTAAATTATTTTCATAAAACCTGAAAGTCAAATCATAATCTTCCGGATAGCGATCGGGTTCAAAACCTCCGCATTTTATAAAATCATCCCTATATGCCATCCAACAGGGAGAAGGAATAACACATTCCTTATAGATCTCTGAATAATTGTCACCTGCAAGAGTTAAGAGATTCAGCCATTTTTCATACTTCTGATAACCATCGCTGATACCGTATTCGGAAAAGTACTTTACCAGTCCGAGTGCAAGATGACCCCGACCATTTTGTGTTAACTGTTCGGTCATGAGCATGAGCTTATCGGGCATCATAATATCGTCACTGTCCATCCTGGTCAAAAACTGGCCTTTACTTTTTCTGAATGCCAGTCGGAGTGCAGGAATTATTCCGGATTCATCGTTTTGAAATACCTGAATTCTGGGATCTGCTTCGGAATACGCCCTGGCGATTTGAGCACCATGATCACTGGAATGATCATTAACCATGATAAGCTCCCAATTCTGGTAGCTCTGTGCGATAATCGAATCCAGGCACTCTTCAAGATAGATTGCTGAATTCTTAAATGGCGTTAATATACTGACCAGGGAATCTCTCACAACTAGAATATAAGATGCTGAATTTAACAAAAACTTAGACCGATGTTATTACCAACCCCATTATTTTTGCTATCAATCTATTCAATATATTTTAATGATGAAACAAATCGTATATACTGTTGGCATATCTCTGTTCATATTGAGCTGCGGGACCAAATCCACGGTTAATGACCTGGCGGTGAGTAATCCTATTGTCACGAAAATGGACCTGGTGCAGGTTGACGAGGACAGAGTTCCTGTAACTATTGATCCGGGCCGCATGGTAAAGGATACTGTTGTTTATAGGCTTCCAAAAGTGGTTCAGGGAACTTATGCGATCAGTGATTTCGGAAATTTCATAGATGAATTTAAAGCCATTGATTATAAGGGAGAAGCCCTGGAAGTCAAAAAAATAGATGATAATTCCTGGGAGATTTATAATGCCAGTAATTTAGACCATATGTCTTACCTGGTAAATGATACTTTCGATGTTGAAAACGGTGAAATTGAAACTCCGTTTTCGCCTTCCGGAACTAATATTGAAGAGTCGGTTTATGTATTAAATCTTCATGGGTTTATTGGATATTTCGATCACCTAAAAAATGCCCAGTATAGCCTGGATGTGCTAGCGCCTGCTAATTTTAAGCGCAGCTCGGCACTTCAGAAAATTAATGAGAGTCTCAGTGAGGATGGCAATACAGTTACGACCTCTTATTTTGCTCCACGTTATTTCGACATTACCGATAATCCTATGATGTACGGCGATATAGAAGTAGAAGAATTTCAAGTTGGAGATATTACTATTGTTTTAAGTCTATATTCTCCAACAGCTGCCCACCAAGCAGAGGAAATGAAAAAGACCATGTTCAATATGATGGAAGCTCAGAAGGCTTATCTGGGAGATCTAAACAGTACGGCCAGATATGATATTTTTGTTTACCTGGCTGATATGTCTTCTGAAAACTCACCTCAGGGATTTGGAGCCCTCGAACATCACACCTCCACCGTAGTTGTCATGCCCGATCAAATCGCTCCGACTATGATGGCGGAATCGATGACTGATATCGTGGCACATGAGTTCTTCCATATTGTTACGCCACTTAGCGTTCATTCTGAAGATGTACACTATTTCGATTATGACGATCCGACTTTTTCAAAGCATCTATGGATGTACGAGGGGGTTACCGAGTATTTTGCGCAGCATTTCCAGGTATATGAAGGCCTGGTTTCCGAAGAAGATTTTTTTACAACCATTATGGAAAAGATCAATACTTCAAAAGGTATGGACGATTCCATGAGTTTTACCGTTATGAGTGAGAATGTACTCCAGGAACCCTATAAAACCAATTATTTTAATGTGTACCAAAAGGGTGCCTTGATAGGGATGTGTATGGATATATTATTGCGCGAAGGCTCAGAAGGAAACCGGAGTATGCTTTCACTTATGAAAGAATTGTCGCTTAAATATGGCAAAAACAAGCCTTTTAATGATGATGATCTGTTTCAGGAAATTGCCGAGATGACCTATCCTTCTGTTTCGTCTTTCATCAAGACTCATGTTGAAGGGACAACACCTATCGATTATAACGTTTTCTTTGAAAAAGTAGGCCTGACACTTGGCGAAGCAAAGGTTGAAACCAATTACATCATGAATGTTGGAAATATTATTGTTGGGGCCAATCCTATCGATGGAAGTATTTTCTTTACCGACCTGGTCTCCAACAACAGCTTCTGGAATGACCTGGGAGTACAACCTCTGGATGTTATTAAAAAAGTAAATGGTACTGAAGTTACACTCGAAAATGCAAACGATGTGTTTTCAGAAGTCTTTACCTGGGAGCCGGGACGGGAAATAGAAGTGGTCCTTGACCGTGAAGGAGAGGAGATTAGCATTGCAGCTACCACCGTTCAATCGTATACCGTTGGACAGACCCTTGTTCCAGATGAAAATGCTTCCGCTGAAAAAGTAGAATTACGAAAGGCCTGGCTAAAGGGCTAGAACTAATCAGGGTTAACGGATTGCTTCAATATCAACCTTAGCTACTTTTATACTGCTTTGATCCTGAATGTCTGTCCAGGTGATGAAAACATAATCATCTAAACGGACCATTCTCGGAAAACCGCTGGAACGCTCCGCAGATGTGCTGGTAACTTTAAATACGTTACTCTTATCTCCATCCTGAGTCAACCGCTGTAACATGATTGAAGTTTCATCGGCCGTTGCATCCATCCAACTCAATAGAACTTCGCGTTCATTTAACCAGAGTAGGTCGACTCTCCCAAGGGGTTTTGTATAATCTACCCTGATGGGAAGATCAAAGCTTTCACCATCATTTTCTGAAAAAGCTATTTTCACTTCAGCCATGTCATTATTAACAGAAAACCAGGCCACTGCTATGTTCTTGCCATTACTGGCAACCGCAGGCCCATTAACCGGGCAGCCGGGAATTTCCCAGTTGTCATCGTAAATGGCCTTGGGTTCAGTCCATTTGCCATCTATAAACCGACTGTAATATATATCTCGTATTTCGGTCTCTGAACGATCTCTATAAACAATAATAGGGCCATTTGAAGTCATTGCCATTGCGGTCTGACAACAATCACAGACCCTTTCATCAATGAGTAAATCACTTTGTTTCAATCCTGAAGGATCAATAATAGCCGACCGAAGCGTCATTTGCTTTTGTAAGGTCGAATCCTGTTCAGCATATTCATTTTGCCTGCCGTCCAGCCAGGCTAAAAGAAATTCATTTTCAGTCAATTCTAACTTACTTACAAACCCATGTTCTGTATGGGTTCCGTCATCATGTGGGGTTATTACTTCAGACCAAATTCGGCCTCTATCTTTACTCATTCTGACTTTGACGTCATATGCATAGGTGTCTTCTGCACTTTTTTCAAGATAATGAGCTACCAATCCTTGTTCACCCCAATCTTGTACTGAAGGAAAATCAGCCCAGTTAACGAACCAGTTATCCCCAGAGGCTATGGTGACCGGCTTTTGCCAGGATTCATTATTATATTCGGAAATAATCAAGTGACTTAGCCCGGAGTCGTCAGTTTCAATCCAACTCAGGTAAAGGTCACCATGGGCAGTAAGTAACAGATCTGATTCGCCGCTGTTTAAATTAGCAGGGACTTCAATAAATGAAATAGGTTCTTTTGTGTCCTGCCGACAAGAAAACAGACCTATCAGCAAGATCAGAATTAGGGCAGAGCGCATATGGTTTTAGTATTTTGCAGATTTTCCGTTGGCCGATGATTTTATAATGAATTCTCTCAGATCTTCATTCGCCTGGATAAGGTCCTCCTTTCTCAAGTACATCATATGGCCACTTCTATATCCCTTGAATGACAATCGATCTTTCATTTTGCCGCTGGGATCGATTTGAGACAGGGTGTATTTAGCCGCAAAATAGGTTGTGGCGCCATCATAATATCCCGACTGGGCCATAACATGTAGATATGGGTTTTGCGCCATGGCCTGTCTCAGGTTTTCTCTAACCTGGTTGTTCTCATTATCCCATGGCCTGACAGGGCCAAACATATTGTACTTGACATCGGTTTTGAATTTAAGTTTTTCCCGGATGTAGTAATTAATGGCCGGAGTGAATGAATGCAACCACGAAGTCAGCTCTGCTGAATAATCCGGCCCACTACCGGCTTCGGTTTTGTCAATTCCAAGGTATCTGGAATCTAAACGACCAATAGTTTGTCCGGTCTCATCCCTGAGAAGTTCCTTCCAGAAAAACCGTGTAGGCACATCGAGGTTATGCTGTAGAATCACCTTTTTACTCAATCCGGAATAGTAGGAATACTTTTCTGCAACCTCATCACGCTCCTGGCTACTGATAAAGCCACCTTTTGCCAGTGCCGGCATCAAGGCGTTGATTGCAAAATCCTCTGCACCAGGTAATACATCAGTAAGATCCTGGTTCTGCAGAGCAGGAGGGAGAACTTTATGATGCCATGCCGCTGCTGTAAAATAAGGCAGGTTTATTGCTGAATAGACAGGCTGATCGGTATTGTAAAGGTTGTAATCTGCCGGCGATACCAGGATGACACCGTTGAGGTACATCCATTGATTGTTTTGCAATGCGAGGGATAGACCCATAACTCGTGTCCCTCCATAGCTCTCCCCAATAATATACTTGGGAGACTCCCATCTGTTCTTTCGGCTTACAAAAGTATTGATCCATTCCGCCAGATACCTTACATCTGCATTAATCCCGAAAAACTGTTCACGATCAGGCATTTTCCCTTCTGCATCAGGGATCATTCTCGAATAACCGGTGTTTACAGGATTGACAAAGACTATATCTGCAACATCGATTATGGAATAGGGATTGCTTTTCACACCGTAAGGTTGAACGGGATAGCCTTCATCATCAATTTTAAGAATCTGAGGTCCTGTATAAGCAACATGCATCCAGACCGATGCTGAACCAGGTCCGCCGTTAAAAGAAATGATCAACGGACGTTTGGCCCTGTCTTTAATGTTATCTCTCTGGTAATAAGTATAAAAAAGCGAAGCAATGGGCTTGCCCATTTCGTCCCATACCGGTTGAGTTCCCGTTGTTGCCGTATAGGAAAAACTCTGACCTTTAACCGTGGTATTGTGTTTGGTAACCACCGTAGTATCTACAGGGATTTCCCTGTTTTGAGACCATGAGATAAAAGCGAATAGGAAGGCAAGAGGGAGGATTAATTTTTTCATTATTTGTTGATATTTGGTCGTTAGTTCAGTAAAAATAAATAAATAAGCGGGCTCGTCTGTTAAAAATCTTCAAAAACCCCAAGTCCGAATAACGCGAAGTCATATTTTACCGGATCGACCGGATCAAATGACCTCAGAGCAGTATCCAATTCAAGAACGGCTTTCGCATCATTCTGTTTTCGTTTGAGCAAACCCAGTTTCCTGGCTACGTTTCCGGTATGTACATCAAGCGGACAGGATAATTGTGCCGGCCTGATGTTCTTCCATAAACCGAAATCCACACCGGCATTATCTTCTCTTACCATCCATCTTAAGAACATATTGATTCTCTTGGCCGCTGAATTCTTAAGGGGATCAGCCAGGTGCTTTACTGTTCTCTGAAGATGAGGTATCTCGAAAAAATGGAATTTGAGTTTATGAATGGCGAATTGCAAATTATCCTCTTCAGCATAAGTATTGAAAACACCCTCCAGTCCACCGTGGTTTTGATAGAGATGTTTCAGACTGATCACGAATTGCTTCAGGTCTTCGTCATTAAAGGTTCTGTGAACAAAGCCGTTTAAATTATCCAGGTCGGAAGAGGAGTGGTTCATGACAAAGTCATATGGAGAAAACTCCATACGATGTATCATATTAAAAGCATTGTTGACAATACTTTTTCTTTTTCCCCAGGAAATGCAGGCTGTAAGAAATCCGGCAATTTCTATGTTCTCTTTGCCCTTAAGGTAATGTGGAACCTGTATAGGGTCGCTGTCTACAAACGCAACGGTATTATAATAGTCGACCTTCGATTCGAGAAAGTCCTTTAACTGGTCCCTATTTAAAGCCTTGATGTCGATAAGAAGTCGATGTGTTTTATTGATCAATAATCTGACCGTCAACCATGGTCAGTTTTCTATCTGCCATATTAGCCAATTCCTCATTATGTGTAACGATAATAAAGGTTTGTCCGAATTCATCCCGTAATTTAAAAAACAGCTTATGTAAATTCTCAGCCGATTCTGAATCGAGGTTACCCGATGGTTCGTCGGCAAAGATAATTTTTGGATTGTTCAACAGGGCCCTGGCAACAGCAACGCGCTGCTGTTCACCGCCTGATAATTCAGAAGGTTTGTGATTGAAGCGATGAGACAAGCCGAGATAATCCAGCAATTCTTTGCCGCGTTTCTCTGTCTCAGCTCTATTCATTCCTTTAATCAGGCCGGGAATCATAACATTTTCCAAGGCGGTGAATTCAGGAAGCAATTGATGGAACTGAAAAATAAATCCCAGCTGTTCGTTCCTGATTTTGGCCAGGTCCTTATCGGAAAGCGAATTAATTTGCTGCTCATTGATCTTCAATTCATATTCTGAATTCCCAGAAGCCTTGTCCAGTGTACCCAAAATCTGCAATAAAGTGGTTTTGCCGGCCCCGGAGGGACCAACAATTGAAATGATCTCACCTCCTTTTATATCGAGGTCAACGCCTTTCAGAACATGAAGATCACCAAAATATTTATGAATGTTTTTTGCATGAATCATACGGGCCAAATCTTGGCCTGAAAATACTACAATAAAACCTTTTGAGCAATGATTAAATACTTCTTTTGCCCTTGAATACGCCCTTGAGGTTATTGTAATCCAGGAAATAAACCAGTCTGAGTGAAAAGGTATGTTCAAACGGTTGTTCGAATAAAGTATTCAGGCTGTCTGAGTAATTATCATCTGAAGCATTATTCTGGTTGAACAGCTGGTTACGATATAGTGCAATAAGCTGACTGCCAGGAGCGAATTGCCATGCATACCTCAAATCTAGATTCCAGGTCATAAAATTGATATCCGGATCAAAACCGATGTTCTCCTTGTTATATCCTGAGTCAACATCAAGCCGTCCGTTCTCCATTAAAGAATATAAATCATAATCATAATCCACCGTTGTCCAGTAATTCCTGAACGTCAGGGTTAAGGCATGAAGCGGATTGAAATTATAACTTCCCGAAATACTGTTAGTCATACTGATCTGGTCCCTTTGACCAAAAATTATATCCACTTCGTTATTGGTTACGAATCCGCGGTTCCCTTTATTGTTCTGATAATACAGGTCATAGTTCATCCTGAATTTATCTGTAAAGCGCATTGTAGGTTCAAATCCAAGCCAATAATTAAATAGATCACGTCCATCTTCAAACATGGTTCCGAAACCGGCATTACCTTCAACGGAAAAACGCTTGGCAGAATTGGTTTCCATCCAGGCATTAGCATTAAGCCAGTTCTCGTAGATAAAAAATCGGTTATTTGCTGTGTCTCTTGGTTCGAAATAATCATATTGTTTACCAAGTTGTGTATTGATATTCCCACCAAACCAATGGAGGGATTTTGTTTGACCATTAACACTTAAACCCAGGCTATTTCCTGTATATTCATTCGGATCGAAGAGATAGTTCAAATTACCCCAATGAAAAATGCTGAAATTATTAAAACGTTTGGTGGGTTCAAATATCCTGTAGGACGCATTCCAGAAAAAATTGCTGTAGTTATTCCTGAATTGAAGTCCGAGGTCATTGATATCATAACTTGTGTCTGCCATGGAGTAACCAGCACGAGCCCTGTACTTGCCGTAGATCTTAGCTGCAGTGAACCTGGCACTGTAACCAACCTGGTCATCACCGATAAGGTTCAGTCGGCTCATTTTGACCTCACCGCTTGCATTGTATTTGTTGGCTTTGTTGGAGATGTCGAACAATAAGCCGGTAACATTAGAGTCCCTGAAATCACCACTTCTCATGACATTGGTGTTGACCAGGCTAACAGAGGAATTCCGGTTAAACTGCTGATCGATTACCAGGATGTTATAATTGGCTAAGGGTTCAACAACTTCTTTACGGATTTCACCCGTGGCCATATTCTCGATAACCGCATCTGTTTTTTCAGTGATGGCATTAAAGAATCCAACACCAAGCCCTTTTTTGGTTCTTCCCGATACCTTTAAAGCATTAATTACTTTAACTTCATCGGGATAGTCTTTGATCTCCTCACTATCGCCAAGATCAACAGATCCTGTTGGAGCATTTCCTACCCGGCGTGAGAAAAACAGGTTTCCCTTATTGAACAGGTCGACACCTTCTTTGAAGAACTGTCGTTGTTCGGAAAAGGTTTGTTCAAAGGGTCCCAGGTTTAACCTGACATTGTCGAATGCCGCCTGGCTAAAATCGGGGATCAGCGTTGCATCTAAAGTAAAATTCTCTGTAATCCCGTATTTTACATCCAGCCCAACTCTATATTCGCTTTCCGCATCACCATCATAGGATTTTTGAAGTGAAGACACGAAAGGATAGAATATCAGTCGGGTAGGGGGTTCGATATTCTTTATGCCTCTTAATTCACCATGATACAGACCGATATTACCTTTGGTTCGGTCAATAGGATTCCATGAATATTCATTGTTTGTGAGCATGAACTTCCTATAAAACTGTATTCCCCAAGTCTGAACTTCCTCATTTGCGAACCTCAGAGCTGCATAAGGTATTTTCATCTCGATGATCCAGCCATCGCTCACTATAGACACCTGGCTATCCCAAACCGCATTCCAGCCAAAGTCTTCGCCATTATCAGGACTGGATACAGCATCTGCCTGGGTTCCCGAACTGAAAACAAAAAACATGATATCGTTCTGTGCATCATTGTTCGGATTTAAAATAATTCCGAAAACATCGGAATTACCAAAATTATCCCTGCTGGTAAACTGGCGTTGAATGTCGTCAGGTTTATCTTTGAAATAGGCACCTACATAGATGGCGTTGTCGTCGTAGGTCATTTTCACCGTGGTCTTTTTGTCTTCATCAAGGGTAACACCCATTTCCGGCCTGAACTGAACAAAATCGGTTGCCGAATCTGCCAATTGCCAGGCATCATCATCTAAGTTCCCATCAATTTTGGGAGCATTATCGGTTTTTATGATATTAAGTGATTTTCTGTCCTGGGCGTTAAGAAGAAAACTGAAAAAAAGGCAAAATAAAACCAGGCAATGAAGGCGATTCATTTTTCGATTGATTGAATTAGGTGGTTTATGTAATGACAGCTATTCAAAAATATTGTTACACTACCATTCAAAATTAAATCTGTTAAGCACACCAAATTGCGAACTAAACGTTAAATATTGACGGATAGTGTTAATATTATCGTAAGATTTCAGACTAACAACAAATCCGTAAAATTCAGTACTTTTAAAACAGAATAACTAAAAAATGCTATGGAAGAGTATTTACAGGAAGGTCAATTGGATATCACAAACCGAATCAAAATCAAATACAAAGACATTTTAGAGGATTTAGGTGAGGATTCTGGACGTGAAGGCTTATTAAAAACCCCGGAAAGAGCGGCCAAGGCCATGAAATTTCTGACACAAGGATATGAGCAGGACGCTACCGAGATACTTAAAAGTGCCATGTTCAAGGAAAGCTACGATGAGATGGTAATTGTAAAGGATATCGAATTATATTCACTTTGCGAACATCATATTCTGCCCTTCTTTGGAAAGGCGCATATCGCATATATTCCTGACGGATATATCGTTGGATTGAGCAAATTACCACGGATTGTTGATGTGTTTGCAAGGCGCCTGCAGGTTCAGGAGCGATTAACAGAGGAGATACTGCTTTGTATTAATAATACCTTAAGACCAAAGGGAGTGGCTGTTGTTATCGAGGCAGCACATATGTGCATGATGATGAGGGGGGTTCAAAAACAAAACTCTGTGACCACAACATCAGGCTTTAAAGGCGCGTTTGAAAATATAGAGACTCGGACTGAATTTCTGAAGCTTATCAGTGAGAAACTGTCATAATGGTCTTGGTACAATAATTGCTTTACTTCAGAAAAACTACTTATGAATTTTGACAAGGTGAGCAAGACTAAAAAATTAGCATATAGTATCCTTTTTGATGCATTGGGTTTTGTATCTTTTGTATTTCCATTTTTCGATCTGATCTGGGCGCCTGCTGCAGGTTATTTAATGACGAAAATGTACAAGGGGAAAACCGGTAAAATTGCTGGTATCATTACCTTTATAGAAGAGGCACTTCCTTTAATGGATGTTATTCCAACCTTTAGTATCATGTGGATTTACACCTATGTTTGGAAGGGTGAAACAGATGAAAAGGTGATCGAAATAGACTAGTTATTTCCCGGAACTCAATTCGCTAAACACTTGCTGAACTTTGTTGTAGTGTTCAGTTTTAACACCGACATAAATTTTTGCTTCCCTGAGTGTTGACACCACGTTAAAAGTAACGGGAAGATCTCCACTGAGCATGGAGAACAAGCTCGAAATGACCTGCTGTTCAGCAGTACGAAAAATAAAAGCCTGCTTGCGTTTACCTAATAATGGCTTTGAGTTTTTTACGAATTCAGCAGCCTCTTTAATCTCCTCTGTTGTAACTTCCATTACCGAATGACCGAAATCGGTAATGGCATCATAAGATGGGTCATAGTCTTTATGAGATCCCATTTTAAACAAATGCCGTTTAACCATTGGTAGATTGATCATGCCTTCGTAGTAAATAAGGGTTAATTTTATGTCCGGAAGGACCTTAAATTTTACTTGGCCAGTCATTGTCAGGAATTAAGAGGGATATACCAAATTAAAACAAAAAGACTTAAATCTCAACCTGTTTGCCTTTTTTTCCGGATAATGTGATTAATGCGGCTTTGGCTATCTTAAAATGTTTTTGTTTCAATTCAATGAACTCTGTGGCCTTTCTAAAGTTTGGGACGATATTGTAATTAATGAGAATTTCACCTACAACCATGCTGAAGAGACTCGTAATGACCTGCTGCTTCGGATCCCTGAATAACAAGGCATTTTTTCTTTTACCAAGCGTCCTGGTATCTTTTTTTACAAAATCCGCAGCCTCTTTAATGATTTTATTATTTACTTCAAAAACACAAGTGCCAAAGTCTGAAATCGTATTGAATTCCGCATTATAAGATTCATGTGAACCCAGGCGGGTGAGATGTTCAAATAAAACGGCTAGGGTAATGTTACCTTCATAATAGACCAGCGTAAGCTTTATATTTGGTAAAACCTTAAAGCGTATATTTCCTGTCATCTATTTGTGGTTAGAGGGATTAGTTCTGTAACTAAAATAGAAAAAATGCTCAGAAAATCAAGGACTTAGGCAATTACTTCGATCGAAGTTCATCTAATATCCTTTTCACCCGCTTGAAGTGATGCATATTAATTCCCAAAAAACTTAATGCCGGCCGTAAAGCATTTTCGACATTAAAATTGATCTTATCTGATCTCGCATGCATTACAAACATGCTTAGCTTGGCCAGTTCTCTGTCATGGTCTATAAGATAAACCTACATGCGTTCACCACGATAAGCTGGATGATCTAGAAATTGGCCTGCTGTATTCTTGAGTTCGTCTTGGTTTAATTCTAGCTTGGCATTTCTAAAGTCGAATAGTACATTGATATTAGGATCGAATTCTGGGTGATGATATATTCTGTCAATCGCCTGAATAGGGTCTTTAACAGAAATATTCCCTTTTACACTTACCAAGGTTAACGGGACATCTGAAAGTACTTTCAAAAGAATGGAAAGTGCCATGTTATTGATTAAAGGGATTCCTAAACAATATAATAATTTTTATACTATTTAAAAATCCCAATAACCTTAGAACCTGTAAGTTATGCCCATACTAAAGTTTCTACCGATATTTGGTATACCATCTGCCCGTAACCTTGATAAATGATCGAGGTATGTCTTATCGAAGAGATTAGAACCGATTACCCGGATGTCCAGCGGTTGGTTGAACAACGTTACCGTAGCGCCAATCCCTGCATCAAATAGACTATAGCCCCCGGTTCGTTCCTCAAACAGGCCAGGGTTTTCCTGGTCGAATGTATGCCTGAATCGTACATATCCGAAACCGTTTTTTAATCCGGGTCGTTCAAATTCAACTCGTACGGTATTACTCAGCACATTAGCCGGGATTAATGGCAGGAATTCATCATTATTCTGCCTTCCATTCACCATTTCAAAGCTGCTTTCAAAATGCAGCCAGTCCAATGGATGAGGGTGATAGTGCAGGCTTATTTCTCCACCGAAGAGACGCGCATCTTCCTGGATGTAATTAAAAACAGGATCGGCATCTACAAATTCGCCTGTTGGTGTGAGGAAAATATAGTTTGAAACTAAATTGTAGAAAGCATTCACAAAGAATTCGAGATGATCGGATTGGTATTCCAGGGCAAGGTCGGCTTGAAAATTCCGCTCATTTTCTAGATCAGGATTTCCAATCTCATACCTGTTGGTTCCTTCGTGCGTGCCATCTGAAGCTAATTCGGCCAGATTTGGCGCCCTAAATCCGGTGGCGACATTGATTCTTGAAATAATGTTTTCATTTAAATCTGTTCTCCATCCGGCGGCAAGATTGAAACTATTATACCTATTACTGAAACTCGATTCCACATCTATTAAGCGCGTATCAAACCTTAAGCCTAATTGCAAATCGCTTTTATCAAAGTGGATATGCGAAGTTGCCATAAGCCCGAAATCCGTTGTTTTTGCATCCGGGATCAGGGTTTCTTCACCGAAGTTTGAGTTGTCCTGGAACATGCCCTGAATTCCAACTATGGTTTCAAATTTATCTGATTTGGGTAGATTATATTTGATGTTGTAGTTAAAGGTATTCAACTTCATATGCAATGCCGGACCCTCTTCCTCGTCTTCCTCTTCTTCCTCGCCTTCATGTTCATGCTCCTCAAATTCTTTTCTGTCATTATAAATATAGCCAAGGTCCATATCGAGACTGCCATTGTTAAAAAACCAGCTTGATCTGGAACTCACAATATGACTCTGAAGGTCCTGATTAGGCAGTAGCGGTTCTTTGCTGGTTTCCTGAACTCCAATTTCCTCGGGAAGTCCTATTTGAGACCCGATGAAATTATACCTCAAATCGGTTTTAAAATTTGTTTTCTGAAAACCTATTCCGGCTTTGATATCCTGTTCCTTAAATCTTGAATTCGTAACACGATATAAAGTATTTTCATAATCGGAATGCCCTGTTATTCCAGCGCGAAATAGATATTTAAATTGTTTTCCCGACGTTTTAATTCCGAAGTTAGAATTGTAACCCTCAGTATTTGTAAAGTATGTTCCATTTAAATCTACATCCAGGCTATCTTGTTCGGTGTAGCGTTCAGGGTTCACATATAACACGCCTCCCAGAGCATCTGAGCCATAAAGAAGGGAGGCAGGACCTTTAATAACCTCAATGCTTTCAACACCTGATCCGGAAAGGCCTAAACCATGCTCCTCACCAAACTGCTGATTTTCCAGTCGAACCCCTTGGGTATATACCAATACACGATTGCTGCTTAAACCCCTGATCACAGGTTTGCCGATGTTTAATCCGGTTGAAACCGACGAAACTCCCGGGATTTCAGTAATAGCACTTGACAGAGAGACCATGCCATTTTTTTTCAGGTCTTCAACCTTGACCTGTTCCACTTTCATTACGTTTTCACGTTGTAATTTGTGAAATGGTGTAGAAAGTATTACTTCTTCCATTTCTATGGCTGATGGATTCAATTTATAAATCAACGAATCCTCAGAGGGAATGGTCACTGTTTCCGAGATAGTTTGATATCCGAGGAATGATATCACGATTTTGTATTTGCCCCTTGGTAAATATTCTAGTGTAAAGGAGCCATCCTCCTTTGAGGTCGTTCCCTTTTCCAATTGCGGAAGATAAATAGTGGCATTAGCTATTGCCTCTTCATTTTCAGCGTTGAAAATGCCACCACTAATACTGTTTTGTGCGAATAGTGTGAACGGTGAGATCAGCACCACTATTCTTATAAAATTAATAAACATGTTGTTTAAAGATTAAGAATGTACAATAAATTAAATCACAGTTCTTAATCCAGAGGGTGGGCCACGTTGTTTTTCGGTGAGATACGTTTGGCAAACGATTATATCGTTAAAATATGAAAACGATTCCGGTTCAATATATTGAACCAGAACAATGTCGGTTTGGAAATGAAATGAGAGTTGTGGACTCAGCTGATAATCCTGGAATTCACAGTCCCATTCCTGTTCATGAATATGTTCATTTACTAAAGAAGTACAATGATCGTGATGGTGATCCTGAACCGCGTGAGCTAATTTGACTAATTCCGGAGTCAGCAATGCAACAACCAGCAATATGGTTGTCAGCTTTGGAATCAAATCATATTTTTTAGTCGGTATCAAACTGACGTGTAAATTTCTTTAAACCAAATCGGTTGGCCATTTTAATGGCGAATTTAAGAAAGAAATCATATTCCCTTAAAACCCATCCGAAGAATACAAGAAGGAGGGTATAAAATGGCATGATCAAAAGGAACTTGGCCACGTAATAGAGTACCAGGGTCCAACCATTCATGTCAAAATTCGGTTTAACGAATCCGATCAACTCAAAAATCGGCCTGGTAACAATTAATGACATGGAACCCGTTATTGCAAAAACAATAAAAATTCGTATCACATGCCAGCGCTGTTTGACCTTCCATCGTGTTTCCAAAATATCAAAAAGTTTCAGGGTGATCTTAAGTAATACAAAGAAAATCACTGCTGAAAACAGGATATTGAGATACAAATTTTCCTGACGGAATAGTTCTGATAATTTAAAACTTGAATAGGCTAAACCCAGAATACCGACAATTGGATATATCAACTGCCAATTTTTGGTTATTTGCCAGCGGGTTTTAAAATTTTCTTTCACAGCTATAAATTTCGCTGCAAAGATAAAGGAAATGATCTAAATTCT